>CAMOYW010000001.1 GCA_946630405.1 uncultured Clostridia bacterium
ACCAAGCGTATGCGATAGCCCCTGAAGATGCTTCGTCAAACTTGCCGTTCTTCGAGCACAACGCACGGAAGGTGTATACATAAACATAATGGGGGGGGGTAGGCTTAAATAACGCATCGTAGCGTGTCTTGCCTTCCAGGAAGGTCAATTTTAAGAACATAGCTACACGATGCCCGTCGCCTATGATAGACAACGCCTTATTCACAAACTCCGTAGCGTACTTATACGGCGGGTTGGTGATAATATCGTAATCGAGATCCCCGTTACCTTCCTGCTTCAGAAAGTCTACATCGGGTATTCCAAAGCCCCTATCTATCAAGTCGGTAGAGAATACATTGTAACCGGCTTCTTCGAGCTTCTTACTGATGTGTCCTTCGCCACAAGCACATTCCCAAATGTTATTGGAAAAACTCTCTTTTGATAATAAGTCGTCAACGCATTTAGGATCGGTAGCATAATAGTCGTTTACTTCACGAACTGAATCAGAATGGTTATTAGCTCCGATACAGGCATAGGCACTTTTCAAGCCCCCCGTCCAATCCTTCATGTTATACCTCATACCTTGTACTTCAAAGAACTCTTGATTATCGCTAACACTTCTCCGTCAGGTAACGGCGGTTTACACACCTTCTGATTAAGGCGTAGCATTTCCTTCTTTAGTGCATCACCCTTCAGCCCTCTTACCCGTAATTGAGAACATATCGAAAGCAACGATACATTCCTGCAACCCTGGTTTATTTCGGGATAGATAACGCACACCTTGCCGTTGGAAAGCTCGTACTTACACGAATAAATCTTCTGATGCTCCGATACCTTGCTATCTCTTATCGTTTCGGGAAAATACTTCTCCACTACATAATCAATAGCTTCTTGATTTGTTATCAGCATCGAGTGATTTTCGAGAACATTACCCGTGCAAATGAAAAACCGCCCGTTCTTGTAAATCTCACAACCTGCTCCGTTATTCTTGCCGTTAAACGGTAAATCGCCTTTAACGAGAATATGGAAACCTCTACCGCTCTTTGATAACTCCGTGTAGGAATTACAAGCTTGTATTACATCTTCTGCGAGATCCGTAAGCAAATAATCTTCGTCAAAACCCTTATCTATGTCTATCCCGACAATACCCGAATCGCTAAAAACATAGCCTGCATAGTCGTAGACACCTTCGTTTACCGCTTCAACGGCACTATCGAAGCTATCCCAGGTGTTAGGATTAGATGCACTTGCAGCTTTAAGCTCGTAAGCTCGCATCGGTACTTTGCTATCTCTGTTAGCACACACCCAATTAGGCATAGCCTTCAGCTCGTCAGGTATTGCCGAATAGTTCATAGATTACTTACCCTTCTTTGTAAAACCGGAAGCCTTCTTCGGTGTTTCAACCTTGCCTGCAAAGAAGCTACCGTCGATCTCGATGCCGAATCCCTCAAACTTATCGGAAGCGATAACGGTCTTTGCTGATGCCAAAGCCTTCGCCTTCGCAATAGGCATAGTACCCTTGCCGAATGAACTTCCTGCGGGATAGATGTACTCTACAAGGTCTTTGTCAGCCTTATACGGTGTGAACTTTACATCTGCCATACTCTTACTCCTCTCCGTTCAAAAAACTGTCTATATCAAAGTCCTCGTCATTCTTGACGGGTGCTTCGTTCTGTTCCACTTGTGCAACCTTTGGGGCATGAATAATACCCTTACCGCCGATAATACCTCTCGCCTTATCGTTCATAGGTCTATCAAACGCATCTGCTGCATCGTAGTCCTTGATATGAGCGTATGTACGCTCCTTGCCGTCGTTACCCGTATACTGTTCGTGATATACGGTGCAAGCTACATAGTGTCCTGCAAGGGATTTAGGATCTATTTCTTCTACGGAAGGATCATTAAGAATTGTACGAGCAATCCAGGAAAATGCGTTCAACGCAGGCTCGTTCAAGTCGCCATTATCCTTGTAAATCTTATAACGCTCCGAGTGCTTACTACCGTCAGCGTTGATAAAGTGAATCTCGATCTTTCCCCACTTCTCGTCGTAGTCTACTCCCGTAACATAAAGGACGGTTTCACCTTCCGGCAATACGGAAAAGCCATTCGATAATTTCAGCATACCCATTCTTATTTTTCCTCCTTGTATTTAAGTGTGTCTATCGGTTTGCCTACCGTTGAATACTTATCTAACAACCCGTCAGCTTCCAAAGCCTTTTCGTTGTACTTCCTGCGTCCAGGGGTGCGTGTAACATACCACTTACCGTAAACGGCGTGATTATCGCTCTCTGTCAGATTACTTACTAATTTTTCCTTGATTGCCACCTTCAAAGCATCTAACCTTTTCACATCTGCACCGATCTTTTCTTCGAGTTCCATTTGTGAAACGGATATTTTAAGAATAAGCTCGTCGGCTTCTTTTGTCAACGCTTCAAGGTCAACATCGTCGGAAATGTAATTAGTCCGTAACTCTTTGATAATGTCCTTATCAGCATCGGTGTAATCCGGTGAGATACCCTTTAACACCTGCTCATTCCAAAAACGGGTAGCATCTGCAAGCATACCGTCAAAGTCAGGGTAACGCTCATGTACCTTGAATTCCACCGTAACCGTATTCTCTGCGGAAGGTACGAACTTGTCAGGGTGAGAATAGTCGCTCTCTTTAAGGAACGAGCATACCATAATGACATTCTCCGTACCGAGCAGGTAGGCATATAACGCCGCCTGAAGTGCGTAGTATTCGGGAACATCATTCTTCCAATCTTCCGCACGCTTTGTGGTCTTGAACTCCAATACAGTTTCGGGCTTCTCGTTATCGTCTACGAGAATACTATCCCACATACCGCCGAATATCGGATTGCTCTTGAAGAAGTCGCCGTGTGTCTTATTGAAGAAGTCCTCACCGAATACATCAGTAGGTGTACGCAGGTTATCCATAACATACATTTCCTTCATATACTCAATCTGCTTCGGCTCGATTGTCTTACCTGCGATAGTGTAAATGGAATCCTCGAACGGTTCTTCGTAAACCTTCGTCATTTCACACCACACCTTAAAGGGTGTATTCCACCTATTCATTCCGAGCACCGCCCCGAATCTCGTACCCGTCAGCTTCTTTGTACGCTTCGGGGGATCTACCTCTATGTGATTATCTACAAACTTCATGCGTCTACCTCCGACGGCATATTAGCCTTCTCCCACTCGTCGTAAGCCTTATTGCAAAGCTTAATGTACTTCTCGCAACCTGCCTTCGTTATATTAGTTAGGTTAGTAGTTTCCGTACCGATCTTTGCGATAACCTTTCTCAACTTCGTATCTTCGGTTTTGCCAAGCTTCTTCATAAGCTTCTTCAGCCCGCTAATCTGTAACTCGCTCGCATGCTCGTCAGCACCTACGATTTCTTTTGCCGTTTCTGCCCTCTCATTTGCCGTTAGAGGGGCTTTCGGTACGGAAACGGTAGTAGATACCTTTTCGTTGTTAGGAACGGTTGTAGGCTCAATCTCGTCGATTACACACAAGTCTAATGCGAGGTAGTAAAGATACCTACGAAGATAAGTGTGTGATGCACCCAAACTCTGCACCGGATTGATAGCTCTGTTCTCCGTCGGGTAACGCATCGGTGATGTAAACGATACATTTTCTTCAGGGTTATCCGTGTTGACAATGGTAAGCACCGCCAAATCTTCAGTAAATCTTACTACGCTGATAAGCCCGTACTCGTTGAACAGTTTAGTAACACGGGGTACGAAGTCCGAAAGCTCGAAGTATTCATACTGAATTGACGAATTCTTACCGCTCTGCTTCACGCTGCCGTCAAGGATCTCCGCTCTAACCTTGTTAAGCTTCTGATATACATTCAGCTTCGAGTAGTCAGGGGCTTTCTTGACTTCGGGTGCAGGGGCTTCATTCTTGACCGTAGCCTTCTTTGTGGGAACGGCCTTCTTTTCTGCTTCCTTAATAGCGTCCATAATGGTTTCCTCCTTCTTAAACGCTTGTATTTTCTTATTTGCCATAGCAATATAGAACGATTTATCTACATCACTTATTGCACAATGGTTATCATTGTCGATTACACAATGGTCGGGTATCGACGGTATCTTTATTCTCTGCTCGCCCTTCGTCTTGTAGAGTGTTCCGCAGGTCATATCACTTGTGGCATAGACACGGTTACACTTCTGTACCTGGATTTCTGCTCCGTCCTTGATATAAACCGCTCCGTCAAACTTCGAGCTTGCCCTTGCGATAAACTGAAATTTCTTTATGTCGTCGCAAGCGTTGATGTATTCAGCAGGATCTACACCGTGTACTAAATTCTCGACAATAGCTTCTGCTACGACTACCGCATCGTTGTTTACCTTGAACTGTCCTACGGTAGATATACCCCTTACGAGATCGCCACCCTTCGTCTTAATGCTTCCGTCCGGCTCTACCCAAATGTAGTTATTCACATCTTTTTGGTGAAGCTCTTTGATGTTATCGACTTCGAGGGTGAAGCCCGTTCTCTCCTGCCACTCTTTGAGGATTGCATCTACGGCTTCCTTCTGCTCCGCATCTATCTCGTACATAACACCGTCGGTATTAAGCTGCACGATAACAAGTCCTGGAATGTCCTTGTAAAGATGCTCTGCAAGCTCCAAAAGGTATAATTGTCCGTCCATACATACCGAATGTGCCATGAGGGGATCGTAAAGGTCATTAAACGGTGCTCCTGATGCTCCGTATGTCGTATTGACAATCAGCTTCAAAGCATTAGCCGTAGCCTTATCTCCTGCCTTCTTCGCCTTCATACGAGTTTCTAATATGTCCTCGAATATCTTGTAAGACGGGATATTCCTTGAAAGATGCTTCTTCAATGACATATCGTGAGGGTAAAAGCTTCCCACATCAGCATCAAACAAAAGCCTTCCGTTACCTTCCTTGAACTCGTATTGAGGGATAGCGGCATGAATACCGCCCCACGCTACTTTGACCGGACAATCTCCGATAAAGAAGTCATAGCACTTCTCTTTAGGATCGTAGGTTTCCGCATTGTCGATAGCTTCCTGAAAGAAGTCTACTACACCCTGCGGTATGTACTCGTAAATAACATCGGAAGGGAATGTAAGGCAAAACTCGTCGTTATGCTCCGCTCCGTTTGCTTTAAGCATCTTTGCCGTCAACTGTGCGTTAGTCAAAGCGGAAGCATCTAACTTCTCCATACCTGCAAGGTCGCCTACCTTTACCTTGTTAGCAAAGTAATCTGTACGCAGGTCGTAGATAGCAAGGGCTGCATCTACATCGTGCCTGCAATACTTGATCGTTTCCTTAATCTGCTTCTTCGTCAGCTTCTTCGGATAATCGAACGGTATTGAACTCTCTACGATGTTCATATACAGATGCCCTTCAAGCCCCTTCAACGAAGTCGGGTAAGCATCGAGGTAAACATCTATGTTATTCAGCTTAAAGCCGCCAGGTGCGAAGTCAGGGTACTTCCAAGCCGGATTACCTGCGATAATCCAATCATTCAACGCCTTCAATTCTTCAGGTGAGAAGCCCTCGATTACACCACGCATAATCCACTTATCGTAGGAATTAGTGTTGTAGCCGATAAATACATTCTCCTTATCGTCAAACAGTTCCTTGACCGCATCGTTATCGTTGACTATATCAAGCCACTTACCCGTTGCCTTATTCTTAAAGCACACAAGCCAATCGTGTGCAAAAACTTCAAAATCATAACCCCAAAGCCTCATTGTAATCCTCCAATCATGTATAAATTTCGCAGCCTATCTTCCGATAGATCCTCAATCGCCGTTTGAAGCACTTTTGAGCGTATATAGTGTTATCCACAAAGTCATAACACCTTGCATCGGTCTTTTCTTCGTGAACTCTCGCTATCCTTCCGATAGCCTGCTCAATCACGGCTGAATCTCGATGTGGTGTCAGCATATACAACCTGGATAGTCGTGGTATGTCTAATCCCTCTTTTGCGAGATTGTAGGAAGCAAAAAGAATGTTAGCTCTGCCTTCCCTCATATCTTCGAGTGACGCCTGCCGTACTTCTCGCTTTGTCTTTCCGGTTATCACCCTTGCATCTTCTCTACCTATCATTTTGAATAAGGCTTCCGATTGAGATAACCTATCCGTCAGCACTAATGTCGGGTGCGTTTCGTATGCGAGCATACTTGCAGCTATGTTATTTCGATGCACATTTTCAGCAAGGTAAGTGATGTACTTTGTGTAAACCATAGTGCCGTCAGCATCAAGAAAACAATCGTTGTAGCCTACATTCGTATAGATCGCTTCCACGCTCACGGGCATTACCTGATGCTCTATATCTTCAAACGGTACTTCGTAGGTTACATTACCCAAAATAGCGAATGTAGCACCTATCATACCGTCTGCACGATGTACCGTAGCGGATAACCCGTACTTGTATGGAGCTGCAAGGGTGTTTACTACTTTGTAGAACATACCAACCGATGTAGCCGAAGTGCATACACGGTGGCACTCGTCCACGATAACTATGTCGAAGTAGTTTTTGTAGCGTTCAAGCCCTGCAAAGTTAGCCATAGTCTGTACGGTAGCAAAAGTGATACCGTTGCCTATCTTCACTCTACCTTCGGTGCTCACCGTCAGCAGGCTCTTATCGAGATACTTCTTCGCCTGCGTATAAGCCTGGTCTACGAGATCCTTCGTATGAGCAAGCCACAAGGCTTTTCTCCCTCGCCTTGCTATCATAGCAATACCCATTATTGTCTTACCTGAAGCCGGACGGCTCTGTAAGATGCCGTAAGGGTGTCGAAGCATATTTGTTACCGCTTTCTCCTGATACCCTCGAAGCTCTAATGTGGATTTATAGTCAACCCTGGGCTGAAATTTCAGCCACGAATAACAGTTATCCTTCCGCATGAAGCCTTGAAGTGCGTACATATAACCGAACGGTACATATACATAATCGTCGCCTTCTTCACGATACAAGCAAATCTCACGGGGTACATTACCCGTCCACTTACCCATACGCTTACGGTTTACATAATCAGGGTTAGCAAAAGTCAGATCCCGCTTAATTGCCTTGAGCACTTCAGGTGTCGGATATGAGATTTTGATTTCATTGTCTATTGTAAAGAACATTAGAATATCTCCCTAAATGTGAATGAACACTCTTTGATAGCTTCCGAATTCAGACTACGAACATTGTTATCAAGGCAATTACAGATAGTCTTAAACGGTATGAAGTAAACTTCTTCTTCGTCCGGTAACTGAAGTGCAAAGAACGCTTCGTGTTGTGTTCTTTCAAGCCACCTGCTCATGGATAAGAACTGATTTTCTTCAACTCTCGTAAGCGGAAAACGGCCTGATTTGCAATCCTTTGCATCTATGATAAAAGCATCTACGCCTTTAACGGCTATCAGGTCGCACGGCTGCCCCGCCTGATTCTGCTGAAACAGATGTACCCAATATCCGTTCTCGTAAAACAAGTCCTTCAGCTTGACTTCAAACTCCGTACCTTCATTCTTATTACTGTTCGCTCGCATCGTGATCTCCGTACTGTATGTAGTGGCTTTTGAATGGATAAGCCCTCTTATTCTGTTCAAACTGTTCTTCCGTAACCCTAAACGGGCAATCCTCATAGCTTGCCGGAAACGGCTTTGCTTCGGGTTTAAGGCATACGCACTCGTCTTTGTAGCCCTTAAAGTGGCAAGGCTTGTCAAATCTACAAATAAACATCTGCATCACCCCTTCGGAAAGTCCAAATCTTCGTTTGCTTGAGTAGTAACCTCTACCTTTACCGTACCCTTCTCCTGCATCTGCTTAATCAAGGCTTTCTGCTGCTCGATAGTCCGCTCTCTCGTTTTCAGCTCTTTAACGACAACCCTTGTATACAGATTTCTCGCTATACAGGTGGCTATCAGCATACCCGCCAGGAAGCCGTTAGTGCATAGCAGGATTACCATTAAGCTATTCAGTAAAATCATATTCATTGTCAACTAACCCCCTATCGTCAAGGCAAGCAAAGCACAACCGCTCGCCATTCATATCCCATGTGTCTACCTTCATACCGCAAGCTTCACACGGGCAAGTGGTGAAGTCAGCAGCTTCATTCTTCAGTTTCTTCATACTCTCTCCCTTCAAGGTCGTTATTCTTTGATACCGCTAACAACGCAAGGCAAAACATACCCATTACCATTCCTACGGCTAAACCTACAAATAATCCGACAATAAATTCATTCATAAACGATAAATACCTCATGCTTCTGTGATCCGTATTCATTCGCTGCATCGTGGCTCTCGAAGTACAAATCTACGATTTTTCCCTTGACCGCACTTCCCGTATCTTCGCAGCGATAATATTGCCCGTCGATGTAAAGTAAAGTGCCAAGTGGTATTACGGAAGGATCTACGGCACAAGTGGTTTCTCCGTCTTTGTCGTAGTGAACTTTCGTGCCTGATGCCGTGATACCTTCAGCGTTAGCTCCACAACACTTCGTGCAAGCACAATATCCGGTGCAAGTGAATGTACCTAACGATTCCATAGCAGGTGTAGGCGTGGGGGAAGGTGTCGGTGTAGGCGACGGTGTAGGTGTTGGTGTCGGGGTTGCCGTAGGCGTGGGCGTAGCGGTAGGCGTAGGTGTTACTATCTCCTGCGGTACTATCTCGCTCTCCGTTTCATTTGTGGAACACGCCGACAAAAATAAAAACCCCGATACGGCTATACCCAGGATAGCTACGATATTGAAGATGCCCATAAGCTTAAACAATCTGTCAAACATAGCCTTTTCTCCCTACAATATAACCGCCCTTGAAATAGCTTGTCCTTTTCAAGTCGAATTCCCATGCGGTGTTTTCTTCAAGGTAACTGATTAAATTCTCATTACCTACAATCGCTATACGATCTTTGCTTACGAAGGCGTTGTAAGGCTCGATGCGTACCTGCTTTAAGACACGCTGCAAAAATTCTTCCTTCGGGCTATTCCAAATGTATTTGATGTAGTCCGAACTTCTGTCTTTGATTTCAAGCCCACAATCCTCGCACTTCGCCAGGAATTCCATACTTTGTGCTTTACCCGTAACAAACATCTGTCTGTTCTCTGAATTGCAACGAGGGCAATTATGAAGGTAGATGTACCCCTTGTACTTTCGCATCTTTGCTTCTTTTGGCATTGTTATCTCTCCTTATATGAGCTTTCTCTATTGCTTCCCCTCTCTGCTTCGGTGTAAACAACCGCTTTGCAGGTATCGTAGAATATCTCGCAAGCATATCCTGCTCTCGAAGGGTGAAGCCCTTACCACCTAACGCCCTATGAACATAAGCCAAACTCCGGTTGATAACATCTGCTATCTCTTGTGCGTTCGCAAAGTGAACATAAAGCATCGGGTATTCGTTATGTCCTGGTCGATATGATCTCATTTATTGCCCCCGACACATAACCAAAATCTTCCATGACATAGTGCTGAACAAAATCAATCACGATTACCGTGTTCCATTCGGGTTTTTCTTCAGGATCTTCCGTATCAACGGGATAGAAATACTGAATCTGATTGATATTGAAGCTACACGGGTGAGTATATCCACCAAACTCCTCATACTGTGTTAGTGTGATAAACATATCTTATCCTTTCACTTGTGAAACATAAGGCACAAAAAAATACTTATTGATCTCGTAGTCCTTGATGCCTAACGCTCTCCTGATTACCTCAATCTTATCCGAAGATATAGGTGTCTTGTTAGATAAATAATTGCAAACCGTGTTGTAAGATATACCTACCTGCTTTGCGAACATCTCATTAGTCTTGTAGACTTCCTTAATCTTCTGCTGAAGCAAACTGTAATCGTGCTTATAGCGTACCAAACTCAATTTCCTCCTTTTCACAATATTTTGTGTCTTGCGACTATGTACTCATAATAATCTTTGTGTTTCATTAAGTCAACCCTGTTTTACCCACAATTTTTTGTGTATCATTAAAGTAACAATTCTGTAATATTAAAGGGGGTGATTAAATGATTAAGAAGGTCGACACATTAGCAAATAGGCTATCTTACGCTATGAAGATGCAAAATGTAGGTGTTTGCGAATTGGAACGATCAAGCGGTGTAGCGAAGGGTTTAATATCAAGGTACATCAACGGTCTAAAATTTCCAAAAGACAATAACATCAACCGCCTATCCAAAGCCCTTCATGTGAACCCTGAATGGCTAAAAGGCTACGATGTACCGATTGCAGCTACACCCGTCAGCGTTACCACCGACGAAGAACGGTTGCTCGCCTACTATCGTGCCTTAACCGCTATTCAGAAAGAAGCTTTGCTCGATAAACTTACGGGGGATAACGAAGATGCCTAAAGCTTATTATGACGATGCACGGAAGCGGTGGGTTATTGATGGTCAAAAGGACGGTGTGAGAAAAATCTTCACATCTACGAAGAAGGGATTATCAGGAAAGCGAGAAGTCATATCCAAGTACGAAGCGTGGCGTGATTATGGCGGTGATAACCCTGCTCCTATCACCGTAGAAAAGGCCGTAGAGCTTTTCCTTGAAGATGTATGTACCCGATATGGTAAAGATAGCGAAAGCTATCGTGGAGCGGAAATATACACCCGTGTATACATACTCCCTGCCTTTAGACACAAAGCAATAGCAAGTGTGAAGCTATCTGATTGGCAATCGCTTATAAACCACGCTAAACCGCACTCTAACCAAACAGAAGTGCTATCGAAGAAAACCCTTAAAAATCTCCGATCCGTAATCAATCGACTTCAGAAGTATTGCTATAACAATTACTATACTGAAGCGTGGCGTGGTGAACTCTACATACCCGAAGGACACCCGACAATCGGTAAGGAAATTCTGCAACCTGCGGATATTCAGCGACTATTTGAACCGTCTAACCTATGGTATCACCCTTGCTTCCTTGTAATGATGCTATGTGGGCTTCGCCCAGGTGAATGTTTAGGCTTGCAAGTGGACGATATAAAAGACGGCATAATCCATGTCAGACGGGCTATAAACGATTCTAACCAAATAACTCACGGTAAGAACCGGAACGCTATTCGTGATATACCTGCTCCGAAGCAGGCATTAGAGATTATCAATAAAACGATTGAGCGTAACAAATCTTGCGGATTGCAAACCAAGTGGATATTCTGCGGATATTCGGGTGAACACGGTAATCAATCCACCTTGCGTACACAATGGTACATCTTGAAGCGTGAACGGGATCTCCCAGGTTGCCCGTATGCACTCCGTCATACATTCGTATCTATCGTATCTGCTCAATCCCACATATCGGAAGGTAATCTGAAGATGCTATTAGGACACTCGAAGTCTATGGATACTTACGGTGTCTACAATCATAGCGTAGACGGTGAATTGCAGAAAACGGCTGCCGTGATTGATACAACCTTCGAGAAAATAAGAAAAGCCGCACCGTGAAGAACTATGAAGGTATCGTGAAAAAGGAACGGTGCGGCCTGATTGTGCATGGCGGTACATAAGACAGGTGTAAATGGAAAACGAAAGAAACCAACCGCCACTTATATTATAGGTACACCGTTCTCTTTGTGCAACGAAAATCAGCATCAGGACGGGATTTAGGACGGAAGTAGTGTATTTCAGGTGAGGACAATGGTATTTCGGGGAACGGAAAAAGCCTTATTTTTCGGGGTGTTTACTTTGTGTAACTATCTCCTGATACGGACAAACGAGATTTCGATTCCCACCATTGGCTCCACGAAAAGCCCCGCCAACATTGAGTTAGCGGGGTTTATGATTTTCGAGGACGGGACTTTGGACGGTACTAAAGAAAATTTTAGCGTTGCCCGAAGGTAACTATTTCTTGTATTCCCTCGCTGCAAGCTGCGACTTCTTACCCCACAATCCGTCTGTCTTTACACCAAGAACTGATTGACATACTTTGACGGCATTATATGTTTCGTTGCCGTACTCGCTATCAGCACCAAAGCGAGGTAAGCACCCAGGGCTAATCCACAAAAGAAGATTCTGCAATTTGCGTACTTCTTTGCCCTTATCACCCTTCTTGAAGTAACCCCTTGAAGGAAGTGTCGGGAATTCACCAGTGTAACCATGCTTTTCGGGTGTAGGCGTAGGCGGTGTAGGTGCTACTTCGTCAGCAAACTTCGGTGTGATAAAACCCCTGATGTACTGTCCGTTGAACTGTACTGTTCTATTACCAACCTGATAGATGCCGTTTACCTTCTTATTACCTTCAGTAACAACGAAGGAATTAGCACCGACACTTGTTATGATACCCGTATGATCGTGTCCGGTTATATCTTCAGGGGGATTACCTTTATCCTTCCAATCGTAGATAATCACATCACCCGTTCTCGGAATGTAAGAATCGGATTCAACCCAAATGCCCGCCTTTTTAGCCTTCGCCATAAGGGAATGGTCGCCCGTACCACATGAGCAATCACAAGGTACGCCGATACCGTCTTTGAGTATATTATCCGTTTCATAAGCACACGCACCTACGAAGTCTGCACACCACGGATCGTTTATACTGTTCTTACGCCCTGCATCACAACCCTTGTTATAGTCTGCGATTATCTGCTTATGTCCTGAAGAACCCTTCTTTGTGCCAAGCCAACTAACGGCTTTAGCAACGAACTCGCTTCTCTTACCCATACTCATTTCTCCTTAATCTGCTTGTAAATCTGATTGATACCCGTAGCGGAAAAACCGCTTACAATGCCGATAGCAACCGCTACCGCCCAATTTTCAGCAGGTATGAAGTTAGGAATAGATGCGTAGATAACAACACCTAAAATTGCACCGATAACACCGCAAATAACGGGAATGAACTTATCAAGTGTCTTGTTACCGATAGTCTTACAAATTGCTCCTGCAAGATAGCACATAACTACTATTGCCGGAAATGCTACGAATTCTGTCATTTTAAGCCTCCCTCTTAATATCGTTGCGTAGCTCGTCAATCCTAACGAAAGCCGTTTCAACATCACGCTCCACAACCGCTACACGCTCGATTAGCTTGTTATAATTCTCGATACGAGCGGATAACTCCTGGATTCGTTCTTCTGAATGTTTAGCGTTCTCCGTGATCTTCGCATCGAGATTTTTAAGCCGTTCGTCAGCAACCTTGTCGTGTGCGTTATTTGAAACGATAGTAGCAATAATGGACGGCACGGCTACGCTCAATCCCGTTACTATTGCCACTATAATTGTGTTATCCATTTTCTGTACCTCGTAAGCGTTCCATTAGTGGAACATAACTTGATTATAGAACACACTAATTCATAACACAAAGAATTAGGTTTTAGTGTTATCGTTTCATATATCGAACATAATTCCTATTTTGGTGAATTGCGTAAAAGGTATTGTAAATCAATTTTCATTCGTTCAAGTAATGATAGAATTCTAATCTTTATCCGTTGCTTTCGTGGCATTTCAGATAATATCTCGTTCCATAACTCGTTGAATGTCATTTACTATCACCTTTCTTTTTTGCATCTAACCACTTGAAAAATATATGAGATGAAATAAAAGCGGTTATAAAAACTATAATTGTTGAAATTATTAGCCAAGCCATTCTCGTTACCACCTTTCAAACTTATCAACAGAAAATCTGTTTTTAACTTGCTGTTCTAATCATAAAAACGTCCAAATTCACTTGTAACCCTTTAATTATAGGTATTTGCTAACTTGCTTACAATTTGCAAGTAATTTATCAACAGAAAATCTGTTTATAATCCGACTATCACGGTTACCCAAAGGTGGATAGTTATGACTTCCGCATTTTCAAAACCTCCGAAATATTTTGAAATAAGCCTTGAAAATTTTGAAACTTATTTCAATTTGTTACTGACTATCAATATAGTCTTTCAAACTACAAGCATACACAACACTCGTATCGCCGTTCGTGTCCGTGAATACATTGTTAGTTCCCACGATTGCACTAATCTGTGTCGGTGTGAGTTGGTAGATCTGTGGCTGTGCTAATTCATAGACTAACTGTACGCCCGACATAGCGGTTTTGAATGCGGCGGGACTTGTTATCGAATTATATCTGACATAAACGGCTTCATTATACACGCCCAAGCATTTATCGTTTGCCGTTCCGTTTGGTTGTATCACCGCTATGCCAAGTGACGAACAAACCAAGCCGACTTGATTCCACCCACTAACAACTTTCATACTTGTGAGACGTGAATCGAACCGATTATTGTAATAACCCCAATTCAGCGTTCCCAAATCAACCATCACTCTATCCACCGTCAGCAATCCCGTAGTTACATCAAGCAAACCACCGTAAACTGTGCCTGCCTCGGATTGCCAAGATATTGCGGTTACATTGTCTATAATATGCGGAATTTCATTATCTGCTACATGGATATTCGCCCCCGTAAACCCTGTTATCTGTCTTACATTATCGGGCGAAGGTGTGCCTGTTCCTTCCTGCACCGCATTTATATCAATCGTGCAGTCCTGCAAGGGTAATGCAAGTGAAGTGTCAAAAGTTGCTATTGCACCGCTTGCCGTGTTACCGTAGACGGGGTTTAATTTACTTGTGGCTATAACATCGTTTATAGCATCAACAAGGCTTGTTAGTGATTCAGCAACGGTTATCTGCGTCCAATTAGTAGGATCAAACGGGCTTACAGATGTGTGAGAAGTGTTACATACATACAATACATGATTGTTTATGACATAACTCTTATCCTTTACATACCTCTGTCCTGCCGCCCACGCTTCAGCGACTATATCCTCATTACCTACGATGTGGATTGTGCCACCGCTTCCTATCTTCAAATTCTCAATCTCTGCCATAGTGCATTTCCTCCTTTATGGTCTTTCGGGTATTATCAGCGTGTTATCGTCGATGCTAACGCCGTATGTATTTGCAATTGTGATAGTATTGCCGGATATAGTAGCCCAGGTTGCAGGAAATATGATTGTATTCCCAATGACAACGGGATAATCGAATAAGTATAAGAACTCCAAACACATATTCTCGATGTTATTCAATTCGGCACTCGTCCACGGCATCGAATACTCGTCTTTATTGATTAACGGATCGTGTGCAAAAGAAGCTCCCGAAGTATTGTAAAGATACATCAAAGCATCGTGTACCTCGTTGTAGCCCGTATCAAATAAATAATCAGATGCGGTTTTTGTGGTAAAGTTATAAGGTTTATCGATATACCCGACATTAGTGTTATAAGCATCGTAAAGGTGATCTATGTTTCCCGTAATGCGGTTGTAATCCGCATAAGTGAAAAACTCACCCGAAGCCCAATTTGTTTTAGGTGTAATCCAAGCCATATCAAACCCCCAATGTTACTGTATAACCCTGCTCTAAATATGCCTGCTTTATCAGGTGACGAGCTGCTTGCTCAACATTTGCGAATGTACCAAGATACATACACTCGTCAGTAGTCCACTCTCCAGGTATCGAATGATCTGCTATATCGGTATGCCAAGTAAGATAAGCACTATCCTTGATTGTGATAACATTACCGTTTACCCTTGTGTCGTAACCCAAATCGGGAACTTGAATTCTTGCGGAATTAGTACCGTTTGAAGGTGTTACTAACACAACATCGGTACGCCCACTCGTAGTATGGAAATAACCGACTAATGAAAAATCTACCGCACCTATGTACTCTATGTTATTCAAATGAGCAAATCTCGCAAGCCTTGTAGAATAATTACTTGCCGATAAGCTGAATCTGCGATTACCCGTGATAGTACAAGTACCACCGGGTATCTTATACTTAATGCCCGTAACCAAGAGTGGCACTTTCTTCTCATAAGGCGTGTCTATTTCTATCCAATCGCATACATCTATACGATAATCAGCTATCGCATCGAAAGTATAATAATCTCGGCTATTTGACACTTGTTTTACCCAATTACTACAAGATTCTAACAACGAGCTATTCGTAATAAACGGGTTGTCGATTATCATATTCTCACCCTCGGTATTGACGCTTTCCGTAACATCATTAGTAGCCTGCCTTACATGATATAACCCTAATGTATAGCGTGTAGTGCCTGAACCGCTATAACTCGCACAATAAATCCAAAACTGAAGCTTTGCAGCTCCCGTGTCGGGATCTGTGGTATTAAGAAAAGCCCACGCCATATTCGTAGCACCGGATAACGAGATTTCGTCAATTCTACAAATATCAGAAGTGTCGGCATTTACTTCGATCACCATACGGAAAGGTCTTGCATCTGTTGTACTCCAACGCTCATACTTCGAGTTAGGAGCACTACCGCTTACAGTTTCCTGATAGGTTGTAGGTATAGTGTTAGTGTACTGTTTGATAGTAAGTGCTTTCAGCACGGGTTTTCTATCAATCTTAATGCTATTCTTTTCAACTATCTCATAATTCGTAAATGTCTTTAATTCAGAAGTAGCCCTATAAACGGCTCGTGGTAAATTCCACTCCATAGGTGAAAACACAAAACCATTACCATAAATACTAACAATAATCTGATTCATTTCTTCCTTTGTAAGCAAGGATTCAAAACCACTACTATCTATACGAACTAATCCGTTTCTTGTAGTATAAGTTTTATTTGCTACGGGATCTCCAGGATTACCCGATATTGTAGGTAAGGTATCTATATACTTGTTATCAGCACTCTTTGTGTTAGTGAAATTAAGTGTGATTTCGTGGTTTTCATATCGAGGTGTATCATTCAGATATAACACCTCGTCAAACGGAGCTTCAAAGAAGCCGTTTACATCATAGCCCACAAGCATACGCACACTATAATCCTGCACGAACTTCGAGAATTCGCCCTGCGGATTGATAGGATCGTACTTACCTTCAGCATCGTATATCTTTGCCACTACATTAAATCTCGGCAATTCCTGCGAGTACAAATCAACAAATTCTTCAATATCTACCGACACGATGTTACTATTATCAAAGATAGCAACGGGATCTTCATTATTTTTCGATAACGGATAGTACGATATACGGCAAGCTTCCGACACATTAAACGCTAACAGATACATATTGTTATTAGCCGTAAACTCTACGGTTATAAAATCTGTCATTGTCGTACCGTCAATCATTACTTTCTGCGGTGTTTCAGCAAAACCGCCCTGGTGATCGGTTACACCAAACATGATAGTAAGCCTATCACAATGTATCGGGGCTACCTTCAGATAAACTTTGCCTGCATATGTATTTATACTGACATTATCCTGAATAGCCACATCTACATTAGGCGTAAGCGGTTTGGTAATAAAACAGTTATTACCCGTAGCCGATTCATAACCCGCACAAGCGTACGAAGCATCGTCTACCTTCCAACCGAATGTATCAAGCGTTGCAAATCGCCTATAATTAGGAGCGGAAGGTGCTTCAAACCCCCTCATAAGTGCGGTATCTACATTGTTAGGTGAACCCAACGAAAAATAGCCCTCGTCTATCGCTTCACGGAAGCGTACTTGTGTAGCAGGTTTTAAGGCTCTCTGCATTAAAGCCTTATACTGTAAACTTGCTTTACGCACTATCAATCACCCCCTACACCGATTACATTTGCCTGGCAATCAAGCCAATACTTCGGTACGCCCGTATCGGGATCTACGAGAAACGGTTGAGCACTCCTATCGCCTACATAAAATGTCCTCGTAGAAAAGTTACCCGTAACCATATCGTAATACTCGCACGAAAAGGTGAAGTGCTTATCGAAGAACGCACACAATGCACTCCAAGTAGCAGGTGTAAGCACTCGCCACTTCAGCTCTACCTTCGCTACCGTGCCTATTACCTCGCCCCTCATAACACCGTCAGCCGTTCGTGCCTGATTTACCATTGTACTCTGTATCTGCTTGCCTGAAGCATTAGACGGGTACGGTAGTGTGATGCTATCGTTGCCTGCGGTAAGCTTAATAAACTTTCCATTCTTTTCTACGCCCATAGTATTTAACCTCCGAACCCGTTATTGCTCATTTGATAGCCCCTTGCTCTACCTTCAGCCTGCATCGAAGAATAAAGCTCTCTACCGTCAAGCATGATCTTGAATTCGTGTGTCCTATCCTCGCTACTCAAAGCATTAGCAACCGCTTCGTAGATACCTACGGCCATATTACCGAACGAACTATCAGCCGTTGCTTGTACGGAAGCGGAAACTTCCTGATTGATAGCCGGAAGCGAGAAGTTACCAGGATTGAGGGCTATGTTAGATACGCTATCCGTAACCGTTCTCGCCCAATTATCCATTACCTTCAGCGTTTCGCTTTCTTCGCTCGTTATACCGATATTGAAACCCTCGATTACAAAAGAACCCATTTCTTCAGCCCACTTTGAAGGTGAATGTATCTGAAATATGTTCTTTAAGGTGTCTTTAACGGTATTAGATGCTTCTCGTACCGAATCCTTCAAGTGGTTAAACGATGCAGGGCTATGTATGCCTTCTGCCATACCATTAGTGATGTGCTCACCGATAGCGTGGAATGTACTGTAATTACCGTTATTACTTGCACCGCTTGCAGCGTTGTTATACAGATTTGCACCTGCACTACGAGCTTCACCGCCACGGTCAAAGATACCCTGATTAAACGAATATCCTATCCAATGTCCTACATTAGTGAACTCGTTGTAGTGTCCGTTATTGCTTATACCGTTTACGGCGGTGTTATATATGTCGTGGCAAGCGACTTCAACCTCGTTGTGCATACCACGAATTCCGTTCCTAAACGATACGACTACCTGATGCCCTATCGTACTAAAATGTCCGTACTCTCCGTTATTGCTTATACCGTGAAGCACCACATCGTGAAGCTCTACCGATGCGTTGTGAAGATCACCCCTTCTCGCTAAAAGGCCGTTGTGAATAAAAAGGCTTACGCTATTACCAATCTTCTCAAAGCCTGGCATATCAGATGTGAACGGTGATGTAATAGCACTCTTAATGTCCGTGATAGCATCGTCAAACTTCGGCTTTGTAGAATGTAATGCTTCTGCAAAAGCGTGTCCTACTTCTTCACCATGAACGCCTATCTTTGCGGTATCTACTAACTCGTCAAGGGCTTCGTTAAACTTGTTAGTCTGCGACTTCATACCGGATATGAAGCCACTAAACCACTTCTTACCTGCGTTAGCACTACCGCCACCGCCACTATGAGGGCCGAACGGATTTTTATTATCCGTTTCAAACGGTGCAAACCAAGAACCGACGGTGCTATTTTTAAAAGCCGCTAATGCCGTCGGGCCGTATTCTTCGGCTTTTTTGCCAACTTCCTGAAAACCAAGCCCAAACCACTTGAATACCAACTCGCCCCAAGACTTGTCGGCATCGCCGTTAGCTACGATAGCTGCACCTAATTCTTCAGGTGATGCACCAAAGACACCTTCCCAAAACTTTGAGCCTAATGTCATTCCACCACGAATCATAATATCCCAAATGGAATGATCTTTGAAAACCTTTTCGAGATTTTCCTTAATCTCCTTCGCCTGATTTTTAATACCCTCACCGAAGAAGTCATATCCAGGAAGATTGAAACTTAAACCCGAAGAATAAGCCTTATCAAGCCCACTACCTCTACCGCTTGTACCGTCGTCAGGATTGAGTACATTAAGCTCGTCTATACCTATCAGGTAATCTTTGAGCTTCTTTGCACTACCTGCCGCACTACCCATGTCGTCGGCAATATTGTCGTAAGCATCGGTTACATCACTATCAATCCACGCTCTATCGCTCATATCGGGTAATTCGTACCCTGCAAGTGCTGCAAGATAGTTTAACCACTCTTTGAGCATCATAGCACCTGCTTGCAGATACGGAAGAACCTGATTGAGTACGGGAATGAATACATTACCCAATGCTCTTGAAGTCTGTACTAACTGTGCTTTGAATATACGAAGCTGATTTGCAGGATCGTTAAGTGAACGAGCAAGGTCTTGCTGCGTCCACGGAACTTGCTTCATAAGTGCAATATAACGAAGCTGCACCTTTTCAGCCTGCGTCATATCGTTGTAGTTTGCTATTACCGCATTACTGTTACTCTCGTAAGCTTCCGTGTTAGCTTCAATAGCTCCCGTCTGCTCGTTTATCGAGTAAGTCATTGTAGCGTAGTTAGAGGGATCTTGTGCCATTTGTGTAAGACGGCTCTGTGATAAGTCATAACCTACTCGTCTTACCGGCTCTAACTCGCCTGCAATAGCACTATTCAGCTTCTGCATAGCTTCTTCGATAGTGATGTTATCGAGTGAAGCCATATCGTAAGCCAACTGTGTTACATTTTGGCTCATATAAGCGGCTGCATCTGCACCGACACCAAAACCCTTGATAACGGTGTTGAACATAGCCTGATTACGCATGAATTCTGCAGGATCTATACCAAGTGCCTCACCTGCATACTCTGCGTACTTCTTTGCATTATCGGCATACTCACCCATAGATACGGTAAACAGATTGAGTGTTTCCGTATAGTTCATGCTCTCTAATATGCCGTTGCTGATAAGGGTTGCAAACTTACGAAGTCCTACTAAAAGTGCCGTCAGCTTGATAGCCGTTGTGCCTACCTTCGTAGCCATTTTATCGAAGCCTTTTGCGGATTTTTCAGCAGCTTCACCCGACTTTCTGATTTTTACATCTATGTCGGTGCTCCCCTTACCTACCTCTTTCAAGGTAGCTTTGAGATTTTTCAGTTCGGAAGTCAATTCTCTAACATTCCCTGCTCCCGTTTTCAGCGACTTCAGGGATCTAACAAGTTTATCTAAACCTTTTGTATCTACATTTGACGATACATTCAGCTTGATAGCATCTATATTCTGTTCGCTCATAATCAACCTCCGAAGCGGTTATTTATCAAAGTCATTAAGCCCCTCATGTGGTCTAATGCTGCTTCCGTTCCGGCTTTATCTTTCTTACTCTCCGTACCCTCTTTCTCACCGCTTATGTCATACGGCTCTTTGAGATAAGGTACGACTTTAGGCTTCTTCGCAAACGGCTGCATTAGCGGTGTTAGCCTGCTTATTGCATCGTAGATGTATGCTCCTTGTAGCCACATCTCCATATTGCGATTTTCTAACTTCGTCTTATATGCCTTACGATATGCTCTTACCAGGTTAGGATCGCCGTTGTAAAACTCGTCATAGGTCATTCCCATAACAAGGTAATCGGCAAAGTATTCTTCAAACATATCTCGGTAGGAAGCGAAGGCTTTGATGTTATCGCCACCCCCGCCCATTACCGAATAGGACGGTAGCGAAGTTATGTTTTCACCGTCCACTTTATTGCGTTTTTTGAGTGTTCCTCATTCTCGATAAGGGGCTTAATAGCGTCCATGTAAAGCCTGCCTAATGCGGTAAGCAATCCGTCTTTGTCGATGTTAGTAAGGATCTCGTCAACTTCTGCAATAGTAAGTGTACGGTGATGTGCAAGGAAAGCACCCCTAAACAGTAAGGTAAGTGATGTAACGGGGGCTGAATCAATCTTATCCATATCAAAGCCCATACGCTCCGTTTCCATTACTGTATTACGGGTGAATTCCAGGGTATATTCGTTGTCCTTGTAAGTAAAAATAAGTGCCATGATTAGTTACCGTCCTATTCGATAATAATGTCTTTAAGATGCTGCAAATGTGATAGGTGTGGAAGGAATGATACCTACGGTCATATCCTGAACCTCGTCTGTACCTGCACCGTTCTTTGTAGCATAAGCGTAGCCCTTGAATGAGAACTTACCCTTGCTTCCGTCGGGTGCGAGCGGCGTACCGGAAGCTCCAATCCATACCGCATAATACTTCTCAACACCTTCGAGTGCTTCAACGGCTGCGAAGTCTGCGGCGGTGTAGTTAGCACCGAATTCGAGTGCATCTCCAGGATCTTTAAGTCCAGGAATGTAAGTCTTCATCTCATCTGAGAGCGTCGTCGTTTCTAAATTATTGGGCCCCTGCATCAGATCTGGAAAGCTCTTAATCGGCAGCAGGTTAGTATAGGTGCTACCGTCGTCAGAGGTCATAAGATAAGTCTGATAAGTATTGATTGCCATAATCAATTACCTCACTTTCTGAAATAAATGTTTTTATTGCTATCCACCGTTGCGGTGAATTCTGCCGTTATTCTGTAAACCGTAGCGTTATTTATATCGCTCGTAGGTCTACATGAAACTTGACGGAAATTGTGCGAAAGAAGTGCTCCACGAACGATGTTCATTATGCCTTCTGCTTCGGCCTGCTTTCCGTTTACCTGATTACTCCAAACATCTACCCTTAAAGTAATGTCGTGAAAATTATCCTCGCCGGAACTATCACGCATACTTTGAGTAGTGCCGTTGTCAGATAAGACAACTCCCAAACAAGGGAACTTTGAAGGTGCGGCTATCGTTGCATTAGTGATAGTGCAATCCGTATACACCGCACGCACGGCGGTAAATGTCATGGTCTGTATTTCCTGCTCGATTGCAAAAATGTCTATCATACCGTTTCAAATACCTCTCGTACTATGTTCGGGATCTCTCCCTTCAACATCTCCAATCCGTGATAGATAGCATTACTTTCGGGTGTACCCGTTGACGAATACCCCGAAGCAAAAAACCACCTATCGTTTAAGCCCAACCCTTTACCGAATGAACCTCGCATCGTGGAGATGTTAAGTCCTAAAGGGTTACTACCGCTTGCGTATCGTCCTGCTCCGAATTCCACAAATGCTATATCAGGTTGCATAGCACCCGTTTTCGGGTTAGACGAATAACTTGATACCGATACAACGGAAGCGTCGCCCATAGGCGTTACCGTTACGCTTATCGAAGAAGATACATTTACCTTCTCGTAAGTGCCTTTACCGATATACTTTTCTACCTGATCGTGCTTCGCTATTATCAAGTTAGCCCTAATCAGTACCGCAAGCCGTTCGGTTATCTTATCTTGTACTTCTTTAACAAGTGTAGGTACGAGTGCGGTGTAGGCTTCAATCTCACGAATTGCAGCATCTAATGATTTCTCTGATAAAAAATCAATAGATATTTCCTTCACGATACATCAACCTTCCTTATCGCTACTACTACGAACCCCGTAAGCGACTTGCCAACCTTCGTTACCACATAGTCATAAGGTGTGTCTGTACTCTCGTCCGGTTTGATTTCAGGGAGCGTGTCTACCCAAAGAACCGAACCGACTTCGAGATAATCTTCACCTGGGTTAAGGGTAACTACCTTGTCGTATCGCTCGTCAGCACCGAATAACTGTGTTTCAGCTTCGCCGTTAGCTGCCGTGATAACGCCCTCTTTTTTAGTTGGATTATCGTATTCATAGGTAAGCTCCGTATACATATCACCACTTGTACCCATATCAGCAGATACAAGGGAAGCGTAGTAAAAGGATTGCCTATTACGAAGCATCGTTCTCATTATCAGCCTCCACGCCAAAACCACCAACCTTCGGTGTGATCCTGCACTTTAAGCTCGTAGGAATATCCCCACTCTCGAATACACGGTTTATACCGCCTTCTGAATGTGATGTTTCACCTTCTGCTCCACGCTTGTTAAGGAAATAAGCGGCAATCTCAATCTGCTCGTAGTCGTACTTTGACGGTAGCACTTCGCTACCGTCGCCGTACGGGAAAGCCAACTGTATGATTGCCTTTTCAGCAGCCGTAAGATAAGTGTTATAAATGTCGTCCGATGTGGTATCGGTAGAATCAAGCATCTGTCTTAATTTTGCCAACTTTTCAGCGTCCGTCATAGTAACACTCCTTCTTCTTACGCTTCAGGCTTTTCAGCCTTCTTTGTCTTTGTAGCCTTCTTCTCGACTTCAGGCTTTACTACGGGTGTAACATCGGCAAGCTTCGTTACCTTCTTGCCACCCAAATCGTGTCTGCGAACAAGCATACCCATAAGCGTTACCTATCACTTAACAACGATCTTGATAGCCTTTGAACTATCGTAGAGATAAGGTGCGAAGTGCTTATCAGCCGTAATAACTGTAGACTTGTTGATAATATCTCTTTCGCTCTCTACGAGAGTATTACGCTTTGTGAAGATACGAAGTGCTCCAGGCTTAACGATGTAAGCGTTCTCCTTGCTTGAAGCTTCCTTCAGCTTGTTAGAGATAACAACCTGGCAACCCTGTACCATACCGACAACGCCCCTGATAGCAATATCTGCGGCAACATCGGAAGCAGGAAGCCAAGCGGCACTCTTACGAAGTGTGGTGTACTGTTTAGGTGAGATAAGAAGTACCTTAACTCCACCCTCGTCAATGTCCTCACCAAAGAGTTCAAGGGCATCTGCTATATCTGCAAAAGCGAGTGTGCCTGCGGTAGCTGCGGTGTGTACCATAGGTGATGTGATACCCGAAAGTACATTAAGTGTGAGATTATCTACCTCGGAAGCGATAGAAAGTGAAAGCTGCTTTGCTGCTTCGCCCATAGGATCGCCGTAACCGGAAAGAACCGCCTCGTCTGTAATCTGAACACCATTACCAACCTTGAAGATTGTTACGGGTGTTGCGGAACTCGTAAGCTGCTGAATCGGAATGTCTGCACCTTCGGCTACGATTGATGCGTCTGTAATGTAAGTATAGCTCGGAAGCGATATCTGCGAGCCGGCTCTACCTTCAAGAGTAGTGTCGATAGTAGCGAGGGGTGCGAATCTCATAAAATCGACAAGCTTCTTGTCGATCATGTCTGCCATTACCTGCGGATTTACCAGGTTAGTAAGCATTGTAGCGTTAGGATCAAGTGCCATTTTTCATTTCTCCTTTATTCTGATAGTGTTTTATACAATTCGGGGTTTTCCGTATAAAGCTTGTTACGCTCCGTGTAGGTCATACCCTCAAACTGTGCTTTGGTGATTGTTTCCGTACCCTTGCCCGCATCGGGTGTAGGTGTGGAGGCCATAGCTTCACCTTTTGCCTTTTTCTGAATCGAAGCCATTACGGTCTGCTGATTCTTAATGACGGTAGCAAGGTCTTTCTCGATCATAGCCGTAGCCGTTTCTTCGGCTAACTTCTCGTCGTAACCTATTGCTATGAGCTTTGCCTTGTTATCGGCAATCTCCGTCTTTTTAAGAAGCTCGTCGTACTTGCTCTGCAAGTCAGCCTGAAGCTTCTGCTGCTCTGCGATAGCAGCTTCCTGCTCCGCTTTTGCAACTTCTTCAGCACTCATTCGGGCCTTGAGATCCTTCTTACTTGCGGCAAGCTGCGAAGCAACCTCGTCAAAACGGTCTTTCTTCACATAGCCCGTATAATCAGGATCGGGAATGGTAAACGCTTCAAGGGCCTTTACCTTTTCTTCAGCCGTCATGTTCTCGTAGCCTTCGATCTTTGAAATGTCAATGTTCATAATGTTCTCCTTGCGTTTTTAGGTTTTCTCTAACCGTTAGTATTGTGATTTCTCGCTTCTCTGCGTTTTCGTGATTTACGGCTTCTCTGCCGTGTTCCACAAGTGGAACAAAGTGTTTATAATAAAAGTCATTCCGGCCTCTTATTATCAGGTTTTTCTATCGGCTCTATCCAACATCGGCAATTATAATGTGGTTTTGGGGGTATTTCGGTTATCTTATATATCTTCTCGTCCATATCCTCACATATTCCGCACACCTTATCGTCATGCTCACTTTGCCACTTTACATACTTAATGCCGTTCGCCTTGAAGGTATCACCCCTGAAGGTATCGACTATCGTATCGCCGTACTGTTTAGTCTGCGTGTGCCAAAGATGTGCAAATTTCCGTAACTGATAGTGGTATTTCTCCCTGCTATCTAACATCAAAGCTACAATCAGGGCTTCCGATAACCTACTTCTCTTACGGTCTGCTTCGGGATAGTAAAGGTAGTCCGTAACCGGATTGTATGCTTTAAGCACCTTATCTACTTCTTTGCTACCCGTCGGTATCTCTTTAGCCTTGCCGGTAGTGCCGTATAGATTGTCAAGATCCTCGACGGCTTCCTTCATAGCAGCATACGCTATCGCTTTGAAGGCGGCGGCATTTGCTTTAAGCAAACGCTCTACCATTTCTTCCGTCTTGCTCTTTATTGTCATAGCGTTCAACTCGTCAAACCCTATAACATCGAGCCTATTTATTTCTCGTCTTAATTCAGCATCTAACTTCTTTTGAAGCTCGTCTGCTAAATCATATCGTGCCATTTACTCCGTCCTCGTCAGGTATAGTTTCAATCTCCCACTTCTCCTGCTGCTCTGCGTAGTAAGATTCGCTCATTGTGTATGCCGTTTCAGGATCACTAAACATACCACTATGCTCAAACGCAAGCTTCGGGTGAATGTGAGGATTATTAAGCATCTCGCAAAGTACCTGGGCTTTAGTCTGAATATCATCGTAATTACGGCGGGTGAACTTCGGCTCAATATCCATAGAACGAAGATGCAGGTCGTTATCGCCTACATACTTACAGATGTGAAGAATAAGCTTTAGCATCTCGTTTTCGGAAGCCTTGAACATAGCTTCTGAAGCTGCCGCCCTCTTTTCCACCTGCTCCCAACCGTGTGCTACGATAGATGCTCCGTTATTAGCGGATATACCCGAATTGCCGTTGTTTACGGTAGGAAGTCCGCAAATCTTAACTACGGCTGCATACAAATCTTCCTTCGACACTTGTGCATCGGCCTGCGAGAAGTCTGTTTTTACAAGCTCTACATCAGCAGCGAGGGAAGAATCAACCGACTTCAGCTTGATTGCTCCGTATTCAGCCAGGTTATCAAGATCGTTCGTATCTACATCACAATTCACAAACTTCAAGAAGCTCTGAATCTGCTGCTCTACACCGTCAAGACGGTTACTTTCAAGCCTATTGATAGCATCAAGAAGCGGAAGAACTATCTCAAACGCACCAAGACGGGCATTGTTAGCCGGATATTCAAATATCGGGATAGTACCAAGCATATTCGGTGTTACCTTAACACCCGAACCGTCTGAAGGTGCTTCCACAAGGCAACCGTCAGGGAACTTGAATACATACTTATCAGAATATGCCGTGAAGTGCTTTACCCCATACTCGTCTACTATGTAGTTAACACCAAGCAGGCGCTTGTTACCGATAGCTGAAGAATAGATTACGAAGGTGTTACGAGGATCAAGTGTGAAAATCTCGAACGGTGCATCGTCTACTTCGGTAGGCTCGTCGGCCTTTACGAAGCGGTATGCCGTACCGCAAATCGTATTCCACTCGATTATTTCTTCGTCCTTCTTTGCCTTGTTCTCTGAATACATAAAGTCATTCAGCTTCGAGATAGCTGCACTATCTACCTTTTCCGAATGTCCTACATACTGTACGGGATCTCCGATAAGGTACGAGGTCTTGAAGGTAACAATCTCGAAAGCGTGGTTTACCACGATCTTATTGTTTATGTCCTCACGAACCTTTTTGACACGGTTTAATATCGGCTGATTGCCCTTATAGTAATTGTAGAGATAGTTTATGTCAGTAGAATTGATAGTATGAGCGGTGATAGCATCGTTTACTATCTTGCCAACATTATTGACGGTAACTTCTTCCGCATCGGAAAAAATCACCTTCCTGCCAAATGTAACCTTTTCTATCGCACTTACACTACTCATATCTCTACCTCGCAATTTGCAAACCGTTTGCAAATTCTTTAATTACATAAATGACACATAATTAAACGGTTGTCAATTTTTTCGAGCAAAGTTAAACCCCGTAGATGCCTGACTACGGGGTTTAGGAGAGATAACTCACAAAAGAATACAAAGTGATCGTCTACCTACTTGAAGTATAGCATTATCGTTTCATTCGGGCAACTAAATAAAAACCCGTGATGCTAAATACATCACGGGGAAACATGGGAAGATTACAAAGCGAAAGGGGGGCTTCCGCTTCATACCTCGATGTTACCACGGGCGTTTCATAAATTCAACACGGTTAGTAACCGGACGCTCGACAAAATCTGCTGCCATAGCAAGGCTATCGGGTGCGTCGTCATGCTTGTTACCGCCTACGATCTTGAATGAGAATGTATTGAGGATAAACGCCTGATAGGTCTTACTCCGCTTGTTATCTTCCAGGAAATAGAACCCTCGTATCGTAGCGGCCTTATCCATAATACGAGCTTCCTTCGCCTGATTATTCGGGGCGGCTTTTGTCATAAGATTTATCTTCAGCCCTTTAGCCTTCAAAGCCGTTTCTACTTCTTCCTTATAACTCATAGTCATTTTGTTACACTCGAAGCGTACCGCCGTAACACCGTACTTCTGAATAGCATCTACTATCATAGCCTGCGTACGCCCCTTTTCTTCATTAGAGTAGACACAATCCACAATATAACATGAGCCGTCGGTATACTGAAATACAACCGGAGCAGCCGTGTAGTCGCCACCACCAAAAGCAGGATCTACCGCCATGAACTTCCTTACAAGCATATCGTCCGGCGGTAACTCACCGTTGTAGTAAAGCATTTCAGCAGGCTCGAACAGACTACCGCTACGCTCGATAGGCTCTTGCATATATTGAGCTTCCCACGATGCAAGGTCGTTGTTATGCTCAAACGATGCCATTCTCGACTTATAGTAATTAGTGTCGAATCCTACACCGTAATCGTAATTGAAATTACTCTCCCCGTTCTCATTCAAAGCAGGAAGGGTGATAATCCTTACTCGGTGATTAGCAAACTCTTTAGATGTGGTTACTAACTCCCTGCGAAGCCCGATAGGATCTGATAAGCTCCACCTTGTACCGCACCAAAGTATTTTAGCCGTCTGCTTCGCACGGGGAAGCAGGTTGTTATCGACTTTAAGCCACACATTCACAAGCCTATCCTTGTTCATAGCTTCTTCGATAGAACCTATAAGGTCGTCTGCTATCAGAAACCCGTTGCAATCCGTAGCACCATTTAGCGTTCCGTATAATGATCTTGCCGTCATGCTTGCATAACGCTTCTTACGGTCTATATTGAAGTATTCTTCTTTAGCATTAGTGTCGGCTACTACCTTGCCTGGGAATATATCACTCCACCTATAAGTAACCTTATCGCCTATGATCTCAAGGCAACCCGTGTAGAACGCATTAGTGATGTAGTCCGAATAAGCAGAATACAGATTACTTGCTTCCGGATTGCGGCCTACAAGCCATGTAATTGCGAACATCAAGAGAGATGTTTTTCCAACGCGGGGCGGCATCGACAAAAACAACTCGTCTAACTTATCGTCTGCTAAATCCTGAATAGCATCTGCAAGCGGTTTAAGTGTGCTCCTTCTCGGCAAGTAAAACCTATCCCTCGGCTCTCTGTTCCACTCTAAAGCTATCATATAAGAATCGAAGTCATACGGTGCTACCTTCGTGAACACCCTTTTGAGCAGGTCGTCGAACTGTTCCGCAAAATCTACATCGCACTCCTGCAACTCACGATTGAGCATAGATGCTATCCACTTCAGCGTGTTTACATTCTCGCTCGGTGCATCGTAGACTAACCCGAATAAGTCCTCGTAGTTTTGGTATTCATGCGGATTGCTCCTTATCTCGTAGATAATCTGATTTACAAGCTCTACACCGCTACTCATACGACACCACCTTCTTCGGGCGGGGTAATATCCTTAAAGGTATGCCTACGCCTGATTGCTTCCTTATCGTATTGAACATCAGGAACGGTAACTGAAGTGTCTACATTTATCTTATCAGCAAAGCCGTGGAGATTTTTAAGCTGAAAGATTACCGATACCGTATCAGCGTTGCCGTAAAGCGAAGCATTAGTGAGAACATCGGCTATCAGATCCCGTACTCGTTCAAGGTAATCCGTAACCTCGTTCTTATGAGTATTCATGTAGTTATTCAGCTTACTACGGCTAATCCCTAACCCGATTGAGGTATAAGTCAGCATAGACGGAAAGTGTTGTGCTGCCGCACACGATGCAAAGTATTCTTCCGTCTTATCTATTACCTCGTTGAGATCGTCCAGGTTTACCGCCTTGATGTTACGAAGCTGCTTTCTCGACACGGCATTACTCACCTGCATAAGATTGTCGGCAAGCATAGCTCCCTTATGTGCATCTGCCGTGGCCTTGTAGGTAGGTGATTGACCGTCAAGCCTACCCCTTTCTTCATTTTGTATTTTGAGCTGCTTATCTTTCGCAAGCAACGCAGGCATATTACTCGACTTCACGAACTCGGTACGCTGATAGCGTTTCTTCTCGTTATCCATATTCCTTGCCTTCCTTATAACATATCTATATGATGTAGATATAAATAAAAAAGCCTTTTTCTACTTTCGGCGATTTTTTCGCACCCTTCCGGTTGAGGGTGCGTTTTTTGTTATAAGGGATCGTTCTCTGAATAAAGCGAGTATATCTTTTCGGGATTATGAAGATCCTGCACTAAAAGTGAATACCCCATACAATCCAACAGATAAAGCAGGAAGGGAAGCTGAATATCCTTACCGCTTCTCGGCTTCACCTTTTGGTGGAATGTGGAATACTTCATGTTCTCGATGCTACGATCTACTATCTCACCGTCAACGATGTTTTCTTCCTTAATATCCAAAAACAACTTGTGCATATTAGTATTACGGTTATACATAGCCGTTTCTAATAGCTCCTGCGGTGTTACGGGTGTCGGGTTAAAACCTTCCATATAGTTATTCCTCCTTTATCTTACCTTTAAGCCAGGTATCTAAATCCCTATCCATTTCTTCAAACGGAACATCAAATTGCTTCACTCCGTCAATAGGGTAGTCCTTGCCCTCGTACTGAAATACCAATCTACCGCCCATGTGCTTCGCCAGGTTGCAAAGCCGCAGCTCCGTATCTGAATAGGTAAAATCGTATATATGCTTCTTAAAATACCGTCCTGCACTTCCCTTAAATATCGGATCAGGCTCAAATGAGCGTATTCCCTTCTCATATAACCGTTCAAATATAACTTCCTTCAGCCTTGCCATACCTTCACTTCCTTTTCTTCAACTGTCCGGTATACGGATCTTTGTAAACGGCGTTCTTCACTCTCCTGCCTTTTCGATACCCTTGCTTCGGCCTGCCCCTCGGTTTCTTATCAGTAGTCCTGCTCACTTCAAACGGTAACGGCTCGTCCTCTTGTGTGATAACCATATCTGAATTCCCCGTGTCGTCAGCAGGATTCATAACAACTATGATGTACCCAAAATACTTCGCTACCTTGTATAGCGTAGCAACGGTAACATCGTTCTTCTCCGTAAGGCCCGTTAAACTTGCAGCGTACTTATAACCGCATTTATTAGCTACATCTATAAGCGGTGTTTCTCCCCTTAATGTCAGCAGGCGTTCAATTACATTCGTTCCCCTCATGAAACATTCCTCCTTTTCAGCCTTCATATGTCGTCATAATAACTCACAATTTTGTGTTTCACAAGTGCATCAACCCGAAAATTTGTAGCCTTTTGAATTTTTGCTTAAAAATTAAACAAAAGAATTTGAGGAAAATAGGGGGTGCAATTTTTCTTTACTATTTCAAAGAATTCTAATCAGATAAAATTCACTCTTAACGGCTGAATCAGGATCAGGGCAAATTCGCAGAATTTCACAAAATTTTGGGTATTTTAAGTGAAAAGTGAGTTTTTTGAACGATTTTTCCTATAAGTTCTCCCTATATAGGTAGGTTGGCTTTGTATTTGAGAAACTTATAGAAAATATCGTCGAATAACAACTATAAAACTAAAAGAATTTTTAACATATTAAACGAGGTTCGTATCTGTTTTTCTACGATATATCTGCAACTTATTGTGAATTTGTATCGTAAAAAGAACGATATTCTTGTAAGAAAAACGAACTGAAGATTTGCTGATCGTCGGTGGGTGGAGAATGGTGGAAAGGGTTGATAAAAAAGGCTTTTAAGGGCTTCGGGTGATTTCACGCCCACCCCCGCCCCCTCTCCGATGCCTGGCAGCCCCTGGGGGTGTCCGGTCAAGTGTACGCCATACACGGACAATTACACCGAATTATAAAACGGGTGTATGTATCAAGTATAGATAACGCTCAAACCCTTTATTTTCAAGGGTTTGAGGGTGCTATACGAATTTGGAAATTCGGCAAAATTATTCTTTTGTGGAATTAGAACGGGTGTATCAATGAAATTTTACAGTTAGGACTGCGCAACTTTTGCGCAACAAATGATTTTCATTTCACTTTCAAATGAAAATATAATAAAACCCTCAAACCTATACCCGACAAGGCTTTCAGCCGATTTTCATTTCAAAATTCAAATGTAACCAAATTATGAATTTGCGCAACTTTTGCAATTTGTTGCGCAACTCATGTAGTATAATTCCATACCATTATATTATACTCAATTATAAACGGCTTTAATTGATTGTAGATTGCCTTGTATGCTCTTTGCTTTAGTGAATGAATATAAATATATACCCGTATAGCTAACAAGGCAATACGGGCTAAATTTGAGGGGTTTGTTATTCCGGTGTTATTACCTGGAATTATGTTATTGTCGATCCTGAATTATAGCAGCAATAATAACACCCGCCTATTATAGCGGGTGTATATATCATTTTGACTTTTTAACAATATCTGAAATTATCCAAAAGGGAAACAATAGCAGTAATAACAATTCAATCATGTTTTGCTCCTCCTACCTGGTATAATTCACCGTTGATTATTACTTCTACATTATAGCCGGCGGTGATAGCATCTTCTATTACTCGCGTGATTTCTTCGACGGTGTAAACCTTGTTATTATATATCATGCGGTAATACCTCCATTTTGAATTGTATACACGGCGGCTATCAACTCGACACCTGAATTATAAATGTGCCCGCGTGCTTTTTGCATCTGATTTATCATATCTTTGTGCTCGCGTGCGTATGCTTCCGAGTAATCAACGGCGGCGGGTGTCGGTGTATAATTGCGCTTTTTAAGTGCTACTATCATGCACGCGGTTTTGTATACTGCATTATATATCGCTTCAGGGATAGCAGGCGCGGCGGGTGTATTGCCGGCGGTATCTTCTACCGCTTCAGGCGTGCTCGTATCGGGTGCAGTGTCCGGTGTAGGATCTTCAGCAGCAACGGGCGCGGGTGCTTCCGTGATGTTATCGGGCGCGGTATCTTCTACCGGTGCGGGTGCGTCCTGGATTACTTCAGCAGGTGCGGCGGGCTTTACCTTGTTAATAATATCTTCTACCTCGTACGGAGTAAACCTAATAGGCAATACAAGCGAATTATAGCCGGTGGCGGTGCTATCTGTAAAAATGATAGGAGCGGCCGTTTTATTATCTTCAAAATTGATTGTATCAGCGCCGCCTTTTAAGGCCGTGTATACATATTCCGGATTTAGTGCAACGGTAAAAATATACTCGTTATCGTTACCGGTGATGTTAAACTCTTTGTAACCGCCTACCGTGCTACTATCGAAGGCAACGATTAAACGATTGCCGGATAGCTTAAACAGGAGCGGCGCGGGCCTATATTTGTTATCAGGATCTTTAAGGCCGCGCATAGCATCAACGAATGATAGCAGCTCCTTGTTATCGAATGTTATACCGCGGCGGGTGCTATTAGTATTATAAATTGCTTCAAGGTTTATAAAATTGCCCGCGAGTAATCGCGCATAAAATACCGCGCCGGTGTCCGATGTGATACGGGCGTACTTTTCACCCGCTTCGATTGTTACGGCCTTTTTAAGCCCTCCAAACGCAAGCACGGCCGCCGGTATATTTATACTAACATCGCGCGCGGTGTCGATCTGGTAACGAGTAGCGCGAAAACCGTCGCACGCTTCAATATAACCGCCGCCAATATGTAAACCGGTTAAAATAGGGCGGGTGGTGTCTTTGCTCGCATAGTTTGCAATATGCTTTAGGATAGATACATCAACAGTACAAACGGGCGCGAACTCGTCAACGGGTAAATCATAGCAATCTGTATTAGTGGCAATCTCACCGCCGGCAAAAATGCCTGATTTACTTGTATAATCCAAGGCGGCGGGGGTGTATGTTTTGCCGGTATCCTGTAAAGCTGCTTCTACTTCAGCGGTGAAAAGTATTGATGCGTCGTCATTAAATGCGACTATAGCACCGGCGGGCGTAATGTATGCCGGTATCATGCTCTTCTTTGTGATCTTCTTAGCGATCTTTGCAACTTCTGTATTTTTCATGGTTTAAGCCTCCTTATTAATAATGTTTTCGAGTGTTTCCAGAATCTTCTTAAAATCCTCTGTTATAAAATGCGGGTATTTTTGCGCTATTTCTTCAACGGTGTGATGCGAGTAATAGCATAAAGTATCTTCTATTGTTTCCAATTCTTCAGGGGTTATAGTGTATTTTTTCATTGTCGAATACCTCCTATTTTATCCGGTAATTTTTCCGGTTACTAAATCGACTTCGCAGGAATTACCAACGGCAAAATGTCCGTTATTATCGCGGGCGTACTTTGTAACCCTTACTATTTTGTGATCCTCATTCCAGGTATCACCAACTTCATAGAAGCAATCACCGTAATTTAAGGCGGTAACATTTCCAACTATATCGCGCTCGCGGTAGCCGCCTTCCTTTTGAATGATATTTAATGCTGCTTCTTTTACTAATACAACGCCGGTATACTTTGCGCCGATCTTATAACGGTTTACCACCGTTAAAATATTTTCGCGGGTGTATTCCAGGTGCATATTATAAAATTCACGCTCAAAGGTAGAATTTCTATAACTTGATGTTATCGGCGTGCCGTCCTTGCAATATGAATGTATAACATCATACTGTGTATCAAGATACATACCATTTTCTAAATCTACAGTATAAATGGGCTTTTTGAGCGGTGCGCCGGTGCGCTTGTTTTCCGTTCTATAATGCCAATGTCTACCCTGTAAAAACTCGAAAAACATATTGTATGTTTTGCCGTCATACATAATATCTATGTTTTCGAGTACGCGCACACGGTGATTTTTAATATCCGTGCTGATATTAGCATCTTTACAACCCATTTCTAATAAATACAAATTGTTTTTCATTTTGTTTACCTCCTTTTATTATGCCGTTATCGGCGGGTTGTTTTACTTGCCTTAATTGTACTTTGTATGGTACGCAATTACAACTATACATAATAACTAATTCCGTACCTTCTAAATTATGCAATTTGCATACTTTTAGTGGTACGCAATTACATATATAATAAAAGCAGGTTATAAACCAATAATTAAATTTTGGAGGTATTAGATATGAAAAATTTTTCAAACCTTGAATTAAAGGCAATCTATGACGGTTTAAACAACGGCTTGGAGTATAGCCTTGTTACAATGGAGCACGGCGGTTATATACACGGCCGTATTTATAAATCCGGTGATTATATTCATTATCAGGTTCACGGAAGCAGCACAATTAGTAACACCGTTGAAGATCTGAAATGGTTATTAACGGTATTATTCAAGGGCTTTGATGATGTAACGCCGTCGGTATACTCTTATGAGATATTCAATTCTGTAGATTTAACCGGCCGGTATCATTCTATTGATGTTAGCCGTTATCATGACGAAATACCCGAAACGATATATAACGGTGAATTCTATTATAAGATAGCAAACGGTAAAGCATAACACATAAACGCACCAATAACGCCCGCCCGCCGGCGGGCTTTTTTATTGCCTGGAATACATCACGCGCCGCCGCTCGTAGCAGGGGCGGTTATTACCTGGAATTATCAGCAACGGCCGCCGGTGATATAATGTCGATATTATGCGAGTATTGCCGGCTCGCGATCCCGTGGAGCTGCTACCACCCGCCCCAATTTGTTATACTTTTGTAATATTATCAAAGCGTAACACCGCCCACCGAAGATCTCATTTTTACATATTTGTAAATTCCATTTTCCATTCCACCCGCCCGCTCGCCTGCGTGTGCGTGCAAAAGTCGAAAGTCGAAAGTCGAAAGTCGAAAGTCGAAAGTCGAAAATGCGTTCCACAAATTGTACTTTAATATTGAGTTCGGACTTCTTGTGGTATACAATTACGCTAATGGAGGTACAATACTATGTCAGATCGAATTGTAGAAGTCGGAAACTATGTAACGCTTGAAGAATATGCAAAGCGTCATGGCATCACCGTCGGAGCGGTAAGACAGAAGATTAAGCGTGGCTATCTTCCGTGTAAGCGATTAGGCACGGGTAGGCGGTGCATGATCCTGATACGAGCTAACGAGCCGTGGGAAGCACACAAGCCAGGTGTGAAGAAGGGAAGCAAAGTCGCACATCGTCGTACGAAGGCTGAAATGGAAGAATACCGTAAGCAGCAGGCCGAAAAGTCGAAAGTCGAAGGTGGTGAAAATGACGCTTAAAGAATTCTTATATTGTGCTACAAGCACCGTTCAGATAGTCGAAGGGCCTGACGAAAACTACGCAACTGTTTTAATAGTTCCGTCGGAAGGGATTGACGAATGGAATGACAATATAGCACCCGAATTCTTGAATCGTAAGGTGTGCTTGTTTAGTGCAAAAGCTGAAGATGTTATAAAAGTTTATCTTGAAAAGGAAGGTGCGGTATGACACAAACTACCTGGATTGCCGATACTTGCCCGAAGTGCGGTGTGAGCAAATATAACTTCTTCACGGTGATTAAAGGTGCTAACGGTGAACGCACCAAGCCGTTAGGAACATGGAATTATTGTCCGGCGTGTGGTGCTGATTTACGGGGTAAGAAAGTCGAAGGATAGAATGATTAAAGGGTGATGTTACTCACCCTTTATCTTTGCCAAAGTCGCACCTTCAATATGTATCTCTACTTCTCTGCCGTCAGGCTTCCTGCACTTACCCTCGTACTTCCAAATACGAGTACGCTTATCCCATGTACCCTTCAGATGCACGATGCTTAATTCTTCTCGTTTGAGATAGTCGTGAATGTTCATGTCTGTTCACCTTCCGCATTATCAGGTGTGATAAACTCGTTGATGTTGTACCTAATTTCGCTAACCTCACCCCTTGCTATCTTGATCGTGATAGTCGCATAGTCGATATAATCTGTATTATCCAAAACGCTCTTTAGCTTGTTTACGATAGCATCTTTACTATGATTTGCATTTATACTCATTCTTCTT
>CAMOYW010000002.1 GCA_946630405.1 uncultured Clostridia bacterium
AAAGATACAGCAAAGAGATATTTTACTCCCTTCCCGAGGTGGATGCCGTTGTGGGTACGGGCGACTTTGAACAAATAGGCGAGGTCATCGAACGTGTGACGGCTGGCGAGGAAAAGGTGAGCCTTGTGACGGATAAAGACAGGGCTTTGACCGAGAATAACAGCTACAAGCGTATCGTTACGACCACGGGCGGCTTCGGCTATATCAAAATAGCGGAAGGATGCAATATGAACTGCACCTACTGTACCATACCCTCTTTAAGGGGCAAGTACCGCTCCAGAAGTATGGACAGCCTTGTAAAGGAAGCAAGGATACTTGCGGATAAGGGCGTGAGGGAGCTTATATTGGTGGCGCAGGACACGTCCATGTACGGTATCGACCTTTATAAGAAAAAGTGCTTGCATGAGCTTTTGCACCGCCTTTCGGAAATAGAAGATATACATTGGCTCAGGGTGCTTTACTGCTACCCCGAGAACATATACGATGAGCTTATAGGGGAGATGGCGCAAAATCCCAAGGTGCTTCACTACATAGATATGCCGTTCCAGCATACCGAGGACAGGATATTGAAGCTGATGGGAAGGCGCTCATCCAAGGAGAAGATAAGAAACACCGTTGTTGCTCTAAGAAATGCCATGCCCGATATATGTATAAGGACAACGTTCATCACGGGGTTCCCCACGGAGAGCGAGGAGGAATTTGAGGCGGAGCTTGACTTTATAAAGAAGCTCAGGCTTGACAGAGTGGGCGTGTTCACCTATTCGAGGGAGGACGGTACACCTGCCGCCGAAATGGACGGGCAGATAGATGAGGAGATAAAGATCCAAAGAAAAGACGATATAATGCGCACCCAGCTCGATATAAGCTCCGAAATAGGAAAAGGGCTTGTGGGAAGAGAGTTGGAGGTCATTATAGAAGGCAGGGTGGAAGACGAGTACATAGAGGAGGAAACTTCGGGCGAAAATGTGTACTGCGCCAGAAGCTACCGTGACTGCTACGAGATAGACGGGTTTGTGTTCCTGTCAAGTGATGAGGAACTTATAGCGGGCGATTTCCGCAAGGTTTTGATCACGGGGGCAACGGATTACGACCTTATGGGAGAGCTTATTGAGGAAGAGCCATGAATTTACCGAATAAATTAACTATATTGAGAATATGTATGATACCCGTGTTCCTTGTGTTTTTGATAAACCCTATGGGGATGAACGAGAGGGCGGTAAGGTATATCGCAACGGCATTATTTTGCCTCGCCTCTGTTACGGATTGGTTTGACGGATATATAGCAAGAAAGTATAATTTGGTGACAAATTTCGGCAAATTTATGGATCCTCTTGCGGATAAGCTTCTTGTGACAAGTGCGATGATAGCGCTTATCAACAAAACCGATGCCGTGGTGGCGCTTCCGAGCATAGTGGTCATCATAATAGTTGCAAGGGAATTTTTTATCACGGGTTTTCGTACAATTGCGGCTGAAAGAAATATCATCATAAGCGCAAGCTGGTGGGGAAAGCTTAAGACCGCAAGCCAGATGATAATGATAATATTGTTGCTTTTAAACTTCAACTTGAAGTTTTTTGAGGTGTTGAGTACCGTATTTATATGTGTGAGCGTGTTGCTCACGATCATCTCCGCCCTTGACTATGTATCTAAGAACATAAAGGTGCTTAAGGGCTGACGGACAGAAGGTGTATTTATGAAAAAAACGGGGGTAATTCTAATAACTGCGGCTATGTTGTTTATGGGTACGTCTGCGACCTTTGGCGGTGCTTTTGACGGCATGACGAGTGATGAAAAGGCTCAAGCTGCGGGCGTTTATTTTGAGGAGATAGTGCGCTATATAAGCGAGAATTATGTCGGCGGCGAGGTGGACGTGGACAAGCTTATGCAGGGTGCGGTGTCGGGTATGACGCAAATGCTTGACGGATACAGCGCCTATATGCCCATAGACGAATACAATCAGCTTAAAGAAAATGAAAAACGTTCCAAATACTCCCCCGACTTTACCTGCGTATTTAACGAGAGCGGCTACCCCGAAATAACGGAGATCGCAGTCAGTTCGGAAAATTACAGGGCAGGTATCAGAAAGGGCGACAATATACGCACCATAAACGGAGTTACCACGTACGGCATAGAGGAGGAGGAGTACTATGAGAGGGTCACTCTTGCCGCAAACGAGGAACTTAAAATGAAAATATCGAGGGGTAATCTTATGAAGGATTACTCCATCAAGACATATAAGGTGGTAAACACTTCCATTGTCGTAAAGGATATATCGGATCTGAACACCACAAACCACACTTATGACGATAGAAGCATAGGCTATATCAAGATAAACACCTTTACGAGCAACTCCGCTGAGGATTTCAGACAGGCGGTTGGGCAGCTTAAAAGCAGAGGTGTGAAAAAGCTCGTGCTTGACCTCAGAGGGAACACGGGAGGCTATGTGGACGAGGCAATAGAGGTGTGTAAACAGATCGTGCCTTCGGGTACCATAATCACAGCCAAGGACAAACAAGGCAACAACACCGTATACACTTCGGAACTTGCGACCCCTCCTTTTGAAAGGTATGTTGTGCTTGTAGACGGGATGACCGCTTCCGCGGCGGAGATACTTGCCTCCGCCATGCAGGACAGCGGTGCGGCAAAAATCGTGGGTGAGCAGACTTACGGCAAGGGCGTTATGCAATCCGTAATGGAATTTCAAGGGCTCGGCGTTGTCAAGCTGACCACTCTTGAATACAAGTCAAGGCTCGGCAAGACGATAAACGGTGTGGGCATAACCCCCGATGTGACGGTGGATAAGATACTCTTCCTTGACGAAAAAGACGAACTTACGGGCGATAAGGTGACAGCTGCCCTTCGCTACATAGGCTTTAAGGTCAACGAGGAAAATTCAAATGCAAGAAATATAGGAAAGTTTCAGGCGGAAATGGGCATGACCGTTACCTACAAACTTAATTCCCAGACGGTAAATGCCATAAATTTGGAGATATATCAAAATCTGCTTGAAGATGACAGGATACTTACGGCGGGATATATGAGCCTGCTGTAAGGCGGAGATTTGTATGGTTGCGAAGATCGATTCATGCGGACTGATGGGCATAGACGGCTATATGGTCGAGGTAGAGGTGGATATTTCCAATGGTTTGCCCGGTTTTGAGATAGTGGGTCTGCCCGATAATGCGGTCAAGGAATCCAAGGAAAGGGTCCGTACCGCCATAAAAAACTCGGGTCTTGAACAGCCCGTCAAGAAAATAACCGTAAACCTTGCGCCTGCTAATTTGCGAAAGGAAGGCCCCGCTTACGACCTTCCCATCGCTGTCGGAATATTGACGGCAATGGGATTTTTCTCGGCGGAGAGCGTGAGGGAGAGCGTTATAATAGGCGAGCTTTCGCTTGACGGAAGGGTCAAGAGCGTAAGCGGAGTGCTGCCCATGATATTTTCCGCTAAAAAAGCGGGCTTTAAAAGGTGCTACGTACCCGCAGGAAATGCGGTAGAGGCATCCCTTGCGGGCGATATCGAGGTGTACGGCATAGAGAGCATAAGGGAGCTTGCGGACATACTTAAACGGGGTCAGAAAAAGGAGCCTACCGTAACGGATATAGAGGCTCTTTTTTCCGCAAAGGAGAAAGGCGAGCTTGATTTTTGCGATGTGAAAGGGCAGGAGTCCGTCAAACGTGCGCTTGAAATTGCCGCGGCGGGCATGCATAACGTGCTTATGATAGGTCCTCCCGGAACGGGCAAGACCATGCTTGCAAAAAGATTTCCCACCATACTTCCCGACCTCACCTTTGAAGAAAGCATAGAGATAACAAAAATATATTCGGTGGCAGGTATGCTTAAAGAAAGGGATGCTCTTATCACGAGAAGACCTTTTCGCTCGCCGCACCATACCGTTTCGGGCTCTGCCATGGTAGGAGGAGGACGAGTGCCGAAGCCGGGCAAGGTTAGCCTTGCTTCTAACGGAGTGCTGTTTCTTGACGAGCTTCCCGAATTTCAGCGAAATGTATTGGAGGAGCTTAGACAGCCCTTGGAAGACAGGTGTGTTACCATATCGAGGGTAAACGGCAGCATGAGCTACCCAGCAAAATTCACGCTTGTGGCATCCATGAACCCTTGCCCTTGCGGCTATTACGGATATTCCGACAAATGCACCTGTACCGTAAATCAGATAAGCAAGTACATGGGCAGGATAAGCGGCCCTCTTCTGGACAGGATAGATATACAGGTGGAGTGTTCCGCCGTGGATTACAAGGAGCTTGAAGCAAAGCCGAAAGGTGAAAGCTCCGAGGAGATACGAAAAAGAGTGGTGGCTGCACATAAAAGGCAGATAGAGAGATACAAGAACGAAGGCATACTGTTCAATTCTCATTTGTCCGCTTCGCAGATAGAAAAGTATTGCAAATTGGGCGCAGAGGAAAGCGCCCTTATGAAAAACGCTTTTGATAAGATGCAGTTGAGTGCAAGAGCGTATCATAAAATACTTAAAATAGCAAGAACGATAGCCGACCTTGACGACAGCGAGAATATAAAAGCCGCACACATAGCACAGGCACTGCAGTTTAGGAATCTTGACAGACTGAAAGCAATAAGATGAATTTACCCGTAAATGTAGAATATATAATAAATACGCTTGAAAAGGCAGGCTATGAAGGATATGCCGTGGGCGGTTGTGTAAGGGATCACCTTATGGGTCTTGAACCGCACGACTACGACATCACCACGTCCGCACTGCCCGAAAAGGTCAAGGAGCTTTTCGGACATACCGTAGATACGGGGATAGAGCATGGCACCGTGACCGTAATGATAGGGAAAACGGGCTATGAAGTTACCACCTTCCGTATAGACGGAAAGTACAGCGACAGTAGACATCCCGAAAGCGTGACCTTTACCTCCGACCTTGAAGGGGATCTTTCAAGGCGTGATTTTACCGTAAATGCCATAGCATACAGCCCTGAAAAGGGATATGTGGATATGTTTTCGGGCGTAGAGGATATCAAGCTTCGCATCATAAGAGGAGTGGGCGACCCCGACAAGCGTTTTAAAGAAGATGCTCTGCGTATGATGAGGGCGCTCCGTTTTTCGGCACAGTTTGATTTTTCTGTAGAGGCGGAAACGATGAAGGCTCTCAGAGAAAATGCGAGCCTTATCGTGAATATCAGCAGTGAAAGAGTGAGGGACGAGCTTTTGAAGCTGGTGCTTTCAAAGCATACCGAAAGGCTTGCCCTTATGCTTGACAGCGGACTTATGGGCTACGTTTTGCCCGAACTTGTCCCCTTGCTTGAAAATGTGAATCTAAGCTTTTACAGAAGGCTGAATGTTTTAAGTCAGTCGCCTGCCCTGCGCCTTGCCTACATTCTCTTCCCTTTGGGAGAAAAAAAGGTAAAGGATATTTTAAAAAGACTTAAATTTGACAATAAGACCATTGCGCTCACGCTTTTGCTTGTGCGCAACACCAACATAAAAACGGACGATATGTACTGTGTGAGGCGGATAATAAGCCTTTCGGGAAGTGACAGCATGACGATGATAGAGTACCTTTGTGCTGTCAATTCCGAAGATATTTCCCGTGTGCTTGCCCTGCACAACAAAATAAGGGCGAACAAAGACTGCTGCTCTTTGAAGGAGCTTGCGGTGGACGGGAAGGTGCTTGCGGAAATGGGGATAAAGGGCAGAGCCGTGGGCAGAGCCCTTGCGGCGGCTCTTGACTATGTGATGCGTTTTCCCGACAGGAACGAAAGAGAGAAGCTTTTGGGCTTTTTAAGGAGTATAAGCTGATGAGTAAAGCACTTGTTACGGGCGGCGGCTCGGGACTCGGAAGAGCCATAGCCGAGGAGCTTGCCAAAAGAAAATACGACCTCATACTCGTTTCGAGAAATGCCGAAACGCTTAAGGCGGCAAAGACCGAGCTTGCGCAAACATACGGCGTAAGAGTCAGGTATATAGCAATAGACCTTGGCAGAGAGGGAGCGCCCGAAAAGCTGTATTCCCTCACGAGAGGCGAAAATATAGACATACTTGTGAATAATGCGGGCTTCGGCATAGCCGGGATGACGACGCAAACGGATCTCAAAAAGGAGAACGAGCTTATACGGCTCAACGTTACGGCTCTTCATACCCTGACCAAACTGTTTTGCGCAGATTTTGAACGGCGTGACGGAGGTACGGTGCTGAACGTTTCGTCCATAGCGGGTTTTGCTCCCGGACCTCTCATGTCGGGCTACTACGCTTCAAAGGCGTATGTCAACTCTTTTTCCCTTGCTCTCGGGCAGGAGCTTGTGCGTTCGGGTTCAAGGGTAAGAGTCTGTACTCTGTGCCCCGGTCCCGTAAATACGGGCTTTAACAAAAGGGCTGGAGTAAGTTTTTCCGTAAAGGCGATGTCTCCCGAAGAGGTCGCAAAATGTGCGGTAGAGGGCATGCTTGACGGGAAAGCCCTGATAATACCGGGGTTGTTGAATAAACTTTGTGCTTTCGCCGAGCGGCATCTTCCGCCGATATGGGCGGCAAATGCCTGCTACCTTATGCAAAGGTCGAAGGGAGCGGAAAATATCGCTCAAAAAGAGCCTTTACCCGTATCTCTTGAAGAAAAGGTGATGAAGCTCCTGCTTGATAAGGGGCTGACGGTCGCCACGGCAGAAAGCTGTACGGGAGGTCTGCTTGCGGGCAGGCTTATAAATTACCCCGGAGCGTCGGGAGCGTATCTCAGCGGATACGTGACCTACTCTAATGAAAGTAAAGAAAAGCTTTTGGGAGTGAAAAGCGAGACGCTTGAAAAATACGGTGCCGTAAGTGCCGAGACCGCAAAAGAAATGTGTGAGGGGGCGGCAAAACGCTCCGGCACGGATGTGGGCTTGAGCACCACGGGAGTTGCGGGACCGGGTGGAGGAACACCCGAAAAGCCCGTAGGGCTTGTGTACATAGGTGCAAGTGTAAAGGGAAAAACGGAAGTTAAAAAACTGAATTTGAGCGGAAGCCGTGCAAAGGTCAGAAGACAAGCCGTAGAGGAGTCGCTCAAACTTCTTATAAAAATGTTGACGGAGGAATAAAATGGCAAAGAAAGAAAAACTGAGTGTAGAAGAAAATTTGGCGAAAGGCAGGGATGAATCCCTGAACGCCGCCATAAAGCATATTGAAAAGGCTTTCGGAAAAGGCTCTATCATGAAGCTTGGCGAAAGCCATACCGATAATACCATACAGGTCATCCAGACGGGTTCTTTGGGACTTGACCTTGCGTTGGGAGTCGGAGGAGTGCCCAGAGGAAGGATCATAGAGATCTACGGACCCGAGAGCAGCGGTAAGACCACCATTGCACTTCACATAGTGGCACAGGCGCAAAAGAACGGCGGTATAGCCGCTTTCGTGGACGCAGAACATGCTCTCGACCCCATATATGCAAGAAAGCTCGGGGTAAACATAGACGAGCTTTACATATCTCAGCCCGATGACGGCGAGCAGGCACTTGAAATTGCCGAGACGATAGTTCGCTCGGGTGCTGTGGACATAATCGTTATAGACTCGGTTGCGGCTCTCGTGCCCCGCTCCGAGATAGACGGAGAGATGGGCGATTCGCACATGGGTCTTCAGGCAAGACTTATGAGCCAGGCGCTCAGAAAGCTGACTCCCGTTACCGCAAAGAGCAACACCGTCGTTATATTTATAAATCAGCTTCGTGAGAAGATAGGCACTATATCTTTCGGAAGCCCCGAGACCACCACGGGCGGACGTGCGCTTAAATTCTACGCTACCATCAGAATAGATGTAAGAAAGATCGAGACCCTTAAAAACGGCACCGAGTTTATCGGCAACAGGACAAGGGCAAAGGTGGTAAAGAACAAGGTCTCACCTCCGTTCAGATCTGCCGAGTTCGATATAATGTTCGGCGAGGGTATAAGCCATACGGGCGAGGTGCTCGACCTTGCGGTTGAACTTGACATTGTGAAAAAAGGCGGTGCATGGTTCAGCTACGGTGATGACAAGATAGGTCAGGGAAGAGAAAATGCCAAGAAGTTCCTCGCAACAAATCCCGATATAATGCTTGAAATTGAGAATAAAGTCAGGGAACATTACGGACTTGAACCCGTGACCGGAGAAAGCGTGGTGCTCACTCCCGAAACAGAGGAAAATAAGAAGGCATTTACCGAAGAACCCGAGGTCATAGAGCTTGATGAAGGCGTACTTGAAGATGAAGAGCTTGATATAGAGCTTGCCGAGGACGAGGATGAGTAAGAAAAAGCAAAGGGGTATTATATTTATTATATGCTCGGCGTTTTGCTTTGCACTTATGAACTGCTTTGTGAAGCTTTCGGGCGATCTGCCCACGGCTCAAAAGAGCTTTTTCAGAAATTTTGTGGCTTTTGTGATAGCCCTTTTGGTGCTTTTAAAAAGCGGTATGGGCTTTAAATACAGGGTGAAGGATGTGCCGCTCTACCTTGTGCGTTCCGTAATGGGTACGGTGGGCATACTCGGCAACTTTTACGCCATAGATCATATGAATGTGGCAAATGCCTCCATGCTCAATAAAATGTCGCCCTTTTTTGCCATTTTGTTTTCATTCTTCTTTTTGCAGGAGAGACCGAAGCTTTATCAGGTGATAGGCGTTATCGTGGCGTTTGTGGGTGCGCTTTTTGTAATGCAGCCAAGTGCGGATTTTGGAGAAACGTTGCCTGCCATTGTCGGCTTTGTGGGAGGCATGGGTGCGGGCTGTGCGTACACGGCAGTGAGAGCTTTGGGCGAAAGAGGGGTAAAAGGACCGCATATAGTTCTTTTCTTCTCGGCATTCAGCTGTATAGCGGTGCTTCCGCTTATAGCAATGGATATTAAGCCTATGAGCGTGACTCAGGTCATCATACTTTTGCTTGCGGGTGTTGCGGCGGCGGGAGGTCAGTTTTCCGTTACGGCGGCATACACAAACGCCCCCGCAAAGGAAATATCCGTATTTGACTATACTCAGATACTCTTTGCCACCGCCATGGGTTTTCTTTTCTTCGGCGAGTTGCCCGATATGCTGAGTATAGTGGGCTATATCATAATATGTTCGGTATCGTTGTTTTTCTTTTATAAAGCTAAAAGAGAAGATAAATAAGAGGATAAATAAAATGAAAATATTTGCACTTTTGTCGGGATTGGCGGCTGTCATTTTATCGGCAGTGCCCGTTTTGGCATCTTCGACCAACTATGTATCAAAATCTCTTGCGGTAAATGACGGCTCGGATCTGTCAAGCGCAAGTATCATTATAAGACCTCTTGATGAGGTGCAGACGGGTGACAGTATAATTATCCGCTTTGAAAATGCCACGGTATACGATCAGTCTACGCTTGACGGCTCGGGCAGATTCACGGGCATACAGTACAAGGTGAACGGGAAAACGTGGATGGGTGAGGAAGACGGCTCTTTTCAGGACATTATGCCGTATACCTCCTCGACGGAGCTTCCCTACTACGTGCGTAAAATAAGCTCTTCCGAGGTGGAGGTTCTTTTATGCAACATTCCCGATGTGTATGCAGGTTCTACTCTTAAAGCGGTAAACGGCGTGGATAAATGGGCAAGATACTCAATTCCCATACCTGCCTATGCCGATACCAATTCCGATACTGCGGTGGAGATAAGAGCCTATATCGACTCAAATTCCAGCTCCATAAGTTCGGGCGAGGTGTTCGGCGGTGCGATAACCACGGGCAACACCAAAAAGGAGACCTCCACAAGAAGTACGATCACCACTACGGAGACCACCACGGAGACTACTACTCAAACCGTTGAGAGGAGTAAAGGTTCAAAATCGATATTCGTGCAGATAGGTGCGGATTCGGTATCCACTTCCGACGGGAAAAGCGTGGAGCTTGATGTGCCCGCATATATACAAAGAGCGAGCAATTCGGCTATGATGCCTCTTCGTGCGGTGAGCTACGCCCTTTCCGAGATATCGGGAGAAAACAAGGAGATACTTTGGGATGCGGAAACAAAGACTGCCACGATATTCTTCGGTGATAAAGAGATAGCCTTTACGGCAGGGTCCGAGTATGTGAGCATAAACGGCAAAAAGACGGAAATGAAGTACGGGGTCGTGGCTGAGATAACCGATTCGAGAATGTTCATCCCCTTCCGTGCGCTCGGTGAGGCTCTCGGAGCAGAAATAAATTGGGATGCGGAAACAAAGACCGCTTCTTACACCGTAGAAAAATGATGGAGATGCTGTATCCCAAAAAATATGTCGGCTCGGTGTTTGAGCTTGATACGGAATTTCTGAAAAGGGAAAAAATAAACACCGTAATATTCGATATAGACAATACCCTCGTGCCATATTGGATAAAAAAGCCCACCAAAGAACTTGAGCGCTATTTTTTATCTTTGAAAGAAAGCGGCGTGACCGTTGCCGTCCTTTCAAACAGTAAAGAAGAAAGAAGCAGGGTATTTTGTGAAGGGCTTGATATCCCTTATGAATACAGAGCGGGAAAGCCGGGAACGGGCGGTCTGAAAAAGCTTTTGAAAAGGCTTGGTGCAAGCCCCGAGCGTTCGCTCCTTGCAGGTGATCAGATATTTACGGATGTGTGGTGCGCAAACAAGGGCGGTCTATATTCCGTGCTTGTAAAGCAGGTCAGTAAAAAGGACGAGCTTATAACGGCACCCAAGCGTCCGTTTGAAAAGATAGTGTTGTATTTTTATTTTAGGAAAACAGGTAATGACGGAAAGCAGGATAAAGGGCAGCAGTAAGGTGCTGGGCGTTATGGGATGCCCGATAGAGCACAGTTTCAGCCCTACTATACATAATACGATAGCCGTAAACTCGGGTGAAAACTTCGTGTATGTGCCCTTTCGTGTGGAAAGAGGCAATGTGGGCGAAGCGGTATCGGGTGCGGCTGCTTTGGGCATAGTCGGACTTAATGTGACTGTCCCTCACAAGGTGGAGGTAATGAAGTACCTTTGCGATGTGGATAAGGCGGCACAAGCGATAGGTGCGGTGAATACCCTTAAACTTACCGAAAAGGGATATGTGGGCTACAATACCGATGTAATAGGTGTCGGCTATTCCCTTGAACGTTCGGGAGTGGATATAAAGGGCAAAAAAGTCCTTCTTCTCGGAGCGGGCGGTGCGGCAAACGCCTGTGCAGCCATGGCTTGCGAAAAGGGTGCCGCAGAGCTTATAATTGCCAACAGAACAAAAGAAAAAGCGCAGGCTCTTGCCGAGAGGATGAAGGAGCACTATGCCTGCAAAATAAGTGCGGCAGACATGGATGAGGCAAGGGAAACGGAAAATATTTTCCTTGTGATGAATGCCACCACCGTAGGCTTCGGCGATAAAGTCGGGAGTTCCCCTTTGCAGGATAAGCAAACCCTTTTAAAAACGGGTGCCAAAGTGGTGTTTGATGCCATATACACTCCGTGGGAAACGAAACTCTTGCAGGATGCCTCGGAGCTTGGCTTAAAGGCGATAAACGGCTTTGATATGCTTATTTATCAGGCTGTGGCGGCAGAAGAGATTTGGTTCGACAAAAGTATCGGAAAGGATGAGGCGGAAGCTTTGAAAAACGAGCTTGCCGAGCATTATCGCAATGAACAGCTTTAGAAATATCGTACTTATCGGGTTTATGGGTACGGGGAAGACTACGGTCGGCAAAGTGCTTGCCGAAGAGCTTGACAGAGAATTTATAGATACCGATGACTACATAGAGCTTTGGGTGGGCATGAGCATAAAAAACATATTTGAAAAAAAAGGTGAGGCGGAATTCAGAAAGCTTGAAGCGGAACTTTGCAAAAAGTTCGCAAACCCTGCCTCAAAAATAATATCCACGGGCGGCGGTATGATAAGAAACGCTCAAAATATGAATCTCCTGAAACAGGGAGGCAAGGTATTTTACCTGAAATCCACCCCCGAACGCATAGCCTATAACCTTCGCTATGACACCACACGCCCCCTCCTTGCGGTAGAGGACAAAGAAGCGAAAATAAGGCAACTCCTCGCAGAACGAACCCCCCTCTACCAAAAATATGCCGACTACACCATAGACACGGAAAACAAAACCGTAAGAGAAATGGCAGAAAAGATAATAGAACTGTCGGGAGTGAGGAAATGAGAGGGATCGCCTATTATATCCTTAAAAAAACTCTTTTATTTTTACCCTATATGTGGTAAAATAACATATATAATTTTCAGAAAGGGGTATCTTATAATGTTTGATGATATCGCAAAGAAACTTGAAGATTTAGGCGTTGTGCCTGTTGTTGTGCTTGATGATGCAAAGGATGCTGTGCCTTTGGCTAAGGCTCTTGTTGAAGGTGGTCTTCCCTGTGCGGAGGTCACATTCCGTACCGCTGCTGCAGAGGAGTCCATTAAGCTTATGAAGGAGGCTTATCCCGACATGGTCCTTGCGGCAGGAACAGTGCTTACCACAGAGCAGGTAGACCGTGCAGTTGCGGCAGGTGCTACACTTATAGTAAGCCCCGGCTTCGACCCCGAGATAGTTGACTATTGTATCAGCAAGAATATTCCCGTTTGTCCCGGTCTTGTAACTCCTTCCGAAATGGCTCAGGCTGTAAAGAGAGGTCTTACAAGAGTTAAGTTCTTCCCCGCTGAGGCGGCAGGCGGACTTAAGATGATCACCGCTATGACGGCTGCTTACACTACCGTAAGAGTAATGCCTACCGGTGGCATCAACCAAAAGAACATTGGTGACTACCTTAAGAGCAGCAAGATATTCTGCTGCGGCGGAAGCTGGATGGTAAAGGGCGACCTTATCAAGGCCGGCAAGTTTGACGAGATCAAGGCAATGACCGAAGAGGCAGTTAAGCTTGTGAAGGAAATAAGAGGCTAATATACAAAAGTCATCCGAAAGGGTGGCTTTTTTTGTAAAAACGAAGTATATAATAAAAGGGGGATAATATGAAGGATAAAAAACAGGGGAACAACTGGACGGCATTTTATGATCCCGATACGGGGAGGTACTTTGCCGAAATAATGTATACGAGCCGTGAGGGGCGTGAACAGTACGATTATGAGATAACGAGTGAGATATACGCCCGTCTCGGTACTTTTAAAGACGATGTCGAGAACGAAAGGCTGATAAAGACCGCTAAACTATCCTATTCCTTTGAAAATACGATGTACGGGACTTTGGGACCCGAGAGAACCGTTTGGGACGAAGAGGCGAATAATGCCATGAGGGAAAGCGAGAAAAGAAAAAGTAGAAAAAAATAAAAAAATTGTGACCGATAATAATCATTTGTTGTTATAATATATGAAAGGCAAGTAAACAACCATAAACCGGAGAAAACGGTGTTTCCATAACAAAACCATAAAGGGGGATCATTTATGAAACGTAAATTAGCATTTATCATGTCGCTGTGTATGATGCTTTCGGGCTGCGGCAATTTGACGGACTGGTCGAAAAGAGTAAGTCTTCCTTCCACTCAAAGTGTCGAGGTGCTGCCCGGTGAGGATGAGATCGAAGCAAGAATAAGAACGGTGGGCGAAAGTTATGACGGTCTGTACAGATCCGATTACGATAATACGAGAGGTTTCGGATTTTTACAGGGCTTTACCAATTCGGGAGGCACTTACAAAGCCGCCGCCGTGCCCGAAACGGAGGCGGCGGAGGATGCACTTGACTATGTGCCTTCCGAGCCGGGCTTCATATACGAAGAGCCCGATTGGAACACGGAAAACTACAATGATATAAAAGAATCGGGCATAGTTTCGGTGCAGACACAGCCGTTTTCCACATTCGGTGCGGATGTTGACACTGCGACCTATTCCAATTTGAGAAGGCGTATGTATGAAAATGACGGCAACGGCATAACGAATAACGCCGTTCGTGTGGAGGAGCTTATAAATTATTTCGGCTACGATTATCCGAAGGCGCAAAACGGAGAAAAATTCGGGGTGGTCACATCGCTCACATCCTGTCCGTGGGTCGAGGATAAGGGCACGATGCTTTTGCGTGTGGGTATCAAAGCCGAGGAGATAGATCCGAGCAAGGGCAGCAATATCGTATTCCTTGTGGACACATCCGGCTCCATGTTTGCAAACAATAAGCTGCCGCTTGTTCAAAGCGCATTAAAGACCCTGCAGTCAAAGCTTACCGAAAAGGACACGGTTTCCATAGTGACCTATGCGGGTGAAGAGAGAGTAGTTTGCGAGGGTGTCAAGGGAAGCGACAGCGAGGCGATAACAAAGGCGATAGATTCCTTTGAAGCCTGGGGCTCAACAAACGGTGAAGGCGGCATCAACAAGGCGTATGAGATCGCAGAAAAGTACTTCATAGAAGGCGGTAACAACCGTGTACTTCTTGCGACCGACGGAGATCTTAATGTAGGCGTTTCTTCCGAAGCGGGACTTATAGAGCTTGTTGAAGAAAAGAAAAAATCCAATGTTTTCCTTTCCTGCCTCGGCTTTGGCGACGGCAACTATCAGGACGATAAAATGGAAGCTCTTGCAGATCACGGAAACGGCAACTATGCTTATATCGACTGCTCCCGTGAGGCAGAGCGTGTGTTAAAGGACGAAGTTTGGTCCACACTTTATACCGTGGCAAAGGATGTTAAGTTCCAGGTGGAATTTAATCCCGCAAAGGTCAAGGGTTACAGACTTGTGGGCTATGAGAACAGGGCAATGGCTGCCGAGGACTTTGCAAATGATGCCAAGGACGGCGGAGAAGTTGGTTCGGGACAGTGTGTGACCGCACTTTATGAGGTCATCACAACGGATTCGGAGCGTGAATTGCCGCAGGTCGACTCAAAATATAACAACACCGCTGCGGGTACGGACGGAAACGAACTGCTTACCGTAAATATAAGATATAAAGAACCCCACGGCTCCGAAAGTAAGCTGAGAAGCTATCCCGTTACTTCAGATATGTACAAGGAAGCTATGGATGATGATACATCGTGGGCAGCAGGCGTGGCACAGTTCGGTATGCTCATAAGAAATTCCGAATACAAAGGCACATCCACATACAAGGCTGTCTATGACAGACTTAAAAAAGACCCGAGAGTCATGCAGGACGATCTCAGAGCCGAATTCCTTTACCTTATAGGGATTGCAAACGGCGACTACAAGGGAACGAAAAATTGATATAAGGAAACACTGATTAAATTAGTGTTTCCTAAACATAATTATTCTATGGGCAAGGCGGATAAACGCCTTGCCCTTTTTATGCGAATCGTTTCTTCATTGCTGTTTGACTATGATTTAATGTGCTCTTGCATAACAATATATTGACATTATAAACGAAATGTTATATAATTAATGTAAAATTATTGTGCGTATTTAACAATTGAAAATTGACGGAAAGTATTGATAAGTGCCGGTTTTATGAGGTTATCTTTATGAGGCATTCTGTTTTTTGGAAGATTATTATAGGTTCACTCATTGTAATAACCCTTACAGAGGTTGGTTTGCTTCTCGTTTTGTATAAAAGTATTTATGAAAACGAGGTGGAAGATGCGACCAGAAAAATCAAGTTTGCCGCATCGTCGTCCGCACTTGCGCTCGAAGGGTATGACCCCGACGACCTTGAAGACTACAAATCGAGCGAGCCGTATTTAAATGATATGTGTTATGGTTTGGGCATCACATATTTATATGTGTTAAAGCCCGATATTGAAAACAGAGACGAAATGTACCTTGTGAGAGGCTACGGGAAAAATGCGTCGAAAGAATACATAAACAACAGGTATCCGGGATACGTTGTAAAGGATGTGCTTCGTGAAGAGCAAATAAGTGTAATGAACGGAAAAGAACTTGTTGTTATTCATGAAGCCAATAGTTATGATGATACGCTGATGTGCTATACACCGGTCAAAAAATACTGGTCGACAGAGAAAAAAATTACCGTTAACGGAATAAAAAGCATGGTTTGTGCCGAAGTTTCCGTTAGAAGCATAATGGAAAATATCAATGCCCGTTATTTTGTGTTTGTAATTTGGATCTCATTCGTTACATTATTGATAATTATTACGGTCAGCGTTATATTGTTTTTGAGGGTATCAAGACCGCTGGGCATAATAAGTGAAAGAATGAAAGGCTTTGTTTCCGACAAAAGCAAACCCTTTGAAAAGCTCCCCGTAAACGGAAAAGATGAAATTGCAAGAATGTCCGATGCCTTTAACACTATGGCGGAAGACATTGACAATTATATTTCGGAGCTGTCCGAGTTTAACCGCCAAAAAGCGGAGCTTAATATTGCAAAAGAAATACAAATGGGGCTTCTGGTGAAACAAAGCTTTCATAATGAAAATGTATCGATAAAGGCATCAATTATGACGGCAAAGGTCGTCGGCGGAGATCTATACGATTATTCTATGCTTGACAACGGCAATATTTTTGTTGCGATCGCAGATGTTTCGGGCAAGGGGATCACAGCCGCCTTGTTTATGTCACGCGCGCTGACACTGCTGCATCAATATGCAAAGCTCGGATATTCTCCCGCGAAGATCCTTTTTGAATACAATCGGGATCTTGCAGAGCATAATCCGAACATGATATTTATTACAACATTTGTTGCCATTTACGATCCCAAGACCCGTGAACTCACATATTCAAATGCGGGGCACAATTATCCGTATATATTATCGGACAAGGTGACGGTTCTCGATAAAGAAAGCGATATTGCGGCGGGAGCGTTTGAAGATACACAGTATCACGAAACCGTGATAGTTTTAAATCCGAACGACAAGCTGTTCTTATATACCGACGGCGTGACGGAAGCGCAAAATGATTCGGGAGAATTCTTTGGA
>CAMOYW010000003.1 GCA_946630405.1 uncultured Clostridia bacterium
GCCGCAGCCCGAAGGACCCGACACAACGATAAGGGATCCCTTATTCATTAAAACTACCTCCCATATTCTTATCTTCCGACTTGTCCTCTATCCTGCCCGCGACCGTTTCGGGTTGAAGGTAGGAAAGAGCCAAATATCCGCCCTCAAGCACGATGACCGACTTCGTCTTTCTGCCCTGAGTGGCATCTATCACCGTCTCCCCCGATTTATGCGAAGAGATCATTCTTTTAACGGGAGCCGAATCGGGGCTGACGACCGCTATTATCCTTTCCCTCGGGATCATATTCCCAAATCCGATATTCACAAATTGCATTTTACTCTATATTCTGTATCTGCTCTCTGAGCTTTTCTATCTCGTTTTTATTGTCCACCACAAGCTGTGTTATTTCAAGGTCGTTGGACTTTGAGCCTATGGTATTTGTTTCCCTGAGCATTTCCTGAACAAGAAAGTCAAGCTTCTTTCCGACGGGAACAGTCTCCTTGCATATAGCACCAAACTGCGCTATATGGCTTGAAAGCCTCGTAAGCTCTTCATCTATGCAGCATCTGTCGGCAAATATCATTACCTCCGTGAGAAGTCTTGCTTTATCCTCGGAAGTTTGCATATATTCGGCAAGCTTTTCTTCAAGCCTTTGCTTATAGCTTTCCGATACAAGAGGCGCCCTTTTTGAGATCAAAGCAACGTTTGCCGCTATACACTCGACCTTTTTAAGCATATCCGCTTTAAGAGTTTCTCCTTCCTTTTCTCTCATGAGAGTAAAGTTTTTGACAGCCTCTTTTGTGGCATTTACCACAAGTTCTTTCACCTGCGAAAGTACGTTTTCATCCATGGTAGAACTCTCGGCGGCTATTACCTCGGGTGCCCTTGAAAGCATATTGAGCGTGATATTATCCGTCATCGAATATCTTTCTTTTAGTGTCATAAGCGACTTATAATATTCGTCGGCAACCGCCGTGTTTACGCTTATTTTGACATCTTCTGCGGCATTTGAAGTATAGCTCACAAAAACGTCTATCTTTCCTCTCGCAACATCTTTTGAAATGGTTTTTCTGATATCGTCTTCAAGGCAAATCAAAACCCTCGGCAATTTTATGCCAATATCACAAAAGCGGTGATTGACCGCCTTCAGCTCCACGGTACAGGTTCTTTCTCCGTTACCGACCTCACCCTTACCGTAGCCGGTCATGCTCTTCATATCATACCTCTCTCAGAAGCACAAGCCTCACAGTTTTATCCGTTAAGCTTTTTCAGCTCCTTTTCCACAGCTTCTCTTTTAACGGAGCTTAAGGCGGATATATATCCGTCACTTGCTCTTTGCAAAAGCTCCTTTGCTTTTTCTTTATCTTCGTCTTTAACTATAAGTGCAAGATAGTACAAACTTTCCGTCATGGTAGGTCTTATTTCCAAAGCCTTTTCAAAATACTCTCTTGCCTTGTCTTTATTTCCTTTATTGTACTCTATCTGCCCGAGATTATCCCATGCGGGAGCATAGTTTTTATTATCCTCAAGCGCTTTGTTCGTTACCTCTTCGGCTTTTTCATAATCGCCCTTAAGCATATAGAAGTAGCCGAGGGTGGAAAGCGTACTCGGATTTACATACGGGTACCTGTCCATAAGGTCGAGTATGGTGGCAATTGCCATATCCACATCTCCGAGCACCCAATAGCAACTCGATATCGCAAGCGGTATAAGCTTATCATAAATAACTTTTGTGTTGATTATATAAGCTCTTTTAAATATATCAAGTGCCTCTTGCGCCCTTCCCTCATGAAGGGCATCCATGGCGTAGTTATAAAGAGCCTTTACATTTCTCGTATTTCTCTTTACCGCCTGCTTGTAAAAGACCTTTGCCTTATCGGGCTTTCGGAAAAAGTAATAAATGTTTCCTATCATCCCGAGCACGTAGGCTCTGCATATAACGGCACTGCACAAAAGAAAGAGCAAAAACGCCGGTATAATGACCCACTCGGGATAACGAAGGAAATAATGGAGCACAAGCCACGCAAGCATTAAAAACGCAAGCGCAAGCCATCTCCAATAGCTTACAAGATTCACCTTGTTTTTTAAATTACCCTTCATTTGAGCAGTTCCTTTTTCTTATCGGACACGGTATGGAGCTTAAATTCAAAATCCTGTCTGTCTCTTGCTCTCAACGTATCGAGCATCGCTCCCGAAAACCAGCACTGTATCGCCGCTATCGCCACAAAACCGCAACATATAAGCGTGGGGAAATTGGGCACAAGTCCCGTTTCAAAATATTCTATCAAAAGCGGGATGAAAAATCCGAGTGCCACAATAAAAAGCAACAAGCTTATTTTGCTGAAAAAACTGTACGGCTTGTAGTTTTTAAACAGCCTGACTATCGTAAGAAGCACCTTCATACCGTCCGAGTAAGTATTTAATTTTGAAACGCTACCCTCTACTCTGTCTTTGTAATCTATGACCACATTCTCAACAAGCATATTTTTATCTATTGCATGTATGGTCATTTCCGTTTCTATCTCAAAGCCCTTTGACAAAACGGGAAAAGTCTTTACAAATTCGTAACTGAAAGCACGAAGCCCCGTCATAATATCTTTTATGTCGCTTTTAAAAAGCTTGTTTATGGTGGTTCTCACCATCGAATTTCCGAAATTGTGGAAAGGACGCTTGTTTTCGGTAAAGTAAGTGGAGGAAAGTCTGTCACCGACTACCATATCCACATTTTTATCCAAAACGAGCCTGACCATCTCGGGTACGGTATCGACGGGATAGGTGTCGTCACCGTCCGTCATCACATAGCACCTTGCATCCACCTCACGGAACATTCGCCTTATAACGTTTCCTTTACCCTGCTTGTATTCATGCCTGACGACCGCTCCCGCCTTTTCGGCAATTTCAGCCGTCCCGTCAGTGGAATTGTTGTCATAGACGTATATCACAGCCTCGGGAACGTATTTTTTAAAATCCTCCACTACCTTTTTGATAGTTTTGCTTTCGTTATAGCAGGGGATAAGTACAGCTATATCATCCATTTGTCAAACTTCCCTGCAGTTTTTGCAATTTTTCTGTTCAATAAGAGGTGCGTTCGCTTTATTCTCCTTGGATTTACAGTTTGTAAAGGTGAGATCTTCACTGTTTTCGATCTCAAAGCAAGGACCGTCGGCACCTACCACCGTCACGTTATTAAACTTGATATCTTTTGTATTGCACATAAAGAAGCCTTTTTGCTTAACTTCCTCTGCACCTACAAGCATAGCGGGGATGCCCGCAACGGCATCTTCTGCCATGGATATGTAAATATTTTCAAAGGAACAATCCTCAACGAACATTTCGGGCAAGCCGTAGAAATATCCCGCAGAGGCGTTGACCCTCTTACATGTCATATTTGCAAAGTGAAGCCTTCTGAATGCGGGTGTCGCATCCGTAACGGGTGCAGGAGACTTGTCGCACACATCGGGATCCTGACCTCTCGGTCCCCACATATAGAAAAGATTTGCAATGAAAGGACAAAGCACGTTTTCCATTATAACGTTGTTCACTCTTATATCCTCTACCACTCCGCCTCTGTATCTTCTTGATTTAAGTCTTATACCTCTGTCGGTGTTTTCAAACACGCAATTGTTGATCGCAACATTTACAATACCGCCGCTCATCTCTGAGCCGAGCACCACACCGCCGTGTCCGTGAACCATGGTGCAGTTTTCTATAACGATATTTTTGCAAGGTATTCTCTCTTTGGTATCTTCCGTACCCGCTTTAATGGCAATACAGTCATCGCCCACATCTATATGACAGTTTGAAATATGTATATTGGAACAGCTTTCGGGGTCAATACCGTCGGTATTGGGCGAATCGTAAGGATTTTTGATCGTTACGTTATCTATTGTAATATTGTCGCAAAGTATGGTATTTATCGTCCAGCTCGGCGAGTTTGTAAGCGTAACTCCGCTTATAAGCACATTCTTGCATTCATAAGGAGCTATCATCTTAGGTCTGGGATATTTATTTTCCTTCGCTCTGAATATCTTCCACCAAAAAGCACCCTGTCCGTCAAGAGTACCTCTTCCCGTTATTGAAATATTTTCCTCTCCGTAGGCGTTTATCAAAGAAGCGTAACACTCTCTCTTTACACCTTCCCAACGGGACTCAACAACAGGGTAGTCGTTAAGGTCATTTGAAAAAAGCAGTGTTGCTCCCGCTTCAAGGTTAAGTTCGATATTACTTTTTAAAAATACCGGTCCCGTAAGATATATACCCGCAGGCACAAACACAGTGCCGCCTCCGCTTTGTACACACTTATCTATCGCAAGTTCGATCGCTTTGGTGTTTAATGTCTTTCCGTCGGGACACGCACCGCAGTCAACTATATTAATAAAAGCCATAAAGCCCTCCTTAAATTTCGGGAAACGCCGATTTATACAACACTTCGGCGTTTCCTTTAAACACTGCTCTTATTTTAGCATAATATATATAATAAATCAAGAGTTATAATGTTTTGACTATACTTCTTATAGCCTTGATATGGTATCAAGCCATTTATAGCACGAACCGTACCATGTATGGTCTCCTTCTTGCATAGAAACTTCTATCTGCTTGCCGTAAAGAGTATATGTCTGCTGAGCTATGGAAAGCTGATGCTCCACGCCCTTTATACCCCTTGAGCCGTTAAGCTTGTCTCTTATGCCCGTTTCAATGAACAAAGGTCTCGGGCAAACCATGGATGCAAAGTCACACATGTCAAAATACTTCCAAAGATTCGGAATAAAGTTGCAGCCGCATCTGTTGGTATAAAGCAACACATCCTTGTAGCTGTGGAAAAATCCGCTCACTATGGCGTAACCTATCCTTTCATCGAGAGCCGCAAGGAAAAGTGCCGACTGACCGCCTCCCGAAAAACCGCAGGCTCCTATACCCTCGTCAAGCTCGGTATAGTCGCAAATATAATCCACAAGCCTTAAAAGGTCGAACACTATAAGCCCCTGAAGAGATATACCCAAACTCATGCAAGCGTTGTTTATATCGTTACACTCCGCCTGTGTGGTCCTGTATATACCGAGAGAACGCTCTCCCGCTCCTATCAAATCGGGAACAAATACGGTATAACCCTTTTGCACGAGATAAACAGCATAAAGATAGTTAAAGCGTTTCACCTTTTCTTTATATTCGGGCTTTTCAAGTCCCACAAGACCCTCCTTGCCGTCACTTCCGTGTCCGTGTATGGCGATGATAGCCTTATTATTGGGGCGCACCTTCGGTGTAAGCATATAAAACGGCATTTTAAGGCTGTCCTGTGTGGATATAACTATCTTTTCTCTTAAATAATATCCGCAATCGGCTATTTCTTCCGTTTTGGGCATAAGCTTGCTTTTTTCCATAAGGTGCATTCCCATAAGCCCCTTAAGCTTTTCCCGAGCCGCTCCGATCCATTGTTTATGGTCTTCGACACTTTTGCCGTTAAAGGCATTCTGCCTGTAACAACTGTCAAGCATATTTCTTAAATAATCGTATGAGCTGTATTCCCCGTTCATATTGATCAATCTTCCTTACTCTTTTTATAATAGTTATTTAATTTTTTGTAAACAAGGTCGTGTATGCTTCCCTTTGTAAAGCCCTTTGTTTTAAGCCTTTTGCCCGCCTTTTTGCCAAGCAAAAGTTCCGCTCCGTCGTCTATGGTCTCTACGCTGTATATATGGAATTTCCCATCCTTCACAGCCTCAATGACCTCATCGCAAAGCACAAGGTCTTTAACATTTGCCTTCGGGATGATGACTCCCTGTTCGCCCGTCAAGCCTCGATACTTGCACACCTTAAAGAAGCCCTCTATCTTATGAGTAACTCCGCCTATCGCCTGTATTTTGCCGAATTGGTTCATACTTCCCGTCACGGCAAGCGACTGCTTTACCGGTAAACCGCTAAGGCTCGACAAAAGAGCATAGGTCTCTGTGGATGAAGCGCTGTCCCCGTCCACACCGTTGTAACTCTGTTCAAAACAGATCCTCGAACTGAATGTCAAAGGAAAGTCCGTGGCATACATACCGCCAAGGTAGCCAATCAGCACCTGTATACCCTTATCGTGTATGCTGCCGCTCAGTTCCGCCTCTTTTTCGATATTAACGACTCCCGCTTTGCCTATGTAGGTGCTTGCGGTTATCCTTGTGGGTGCTCCGAAGGTATAATCATCTCCCTGCATCACGCACAAGCCGTTCACCTGACCGACAACTTCACCTTCGGTATCTATCATTATATCGTTATCATATATCATGGAAAGATATTTATCTGCATATATGCTTACTCTTTCCCTCTTTTTTTCTATTGCCTTTTTAAGTATATCGGCAGATATTTCCGTTTTGCCTTCGTCCCTTGCCAATCTGTCGGACTCTATCAAAACGGAGCTCAGCTCTCCGAAGCAGGTCGATATTTTATCCTGCCTTTCGGCAAGCCTTACACAAAAACTTAAAGCCGTCCCTGTCGCTTCGTTTGAAACGGGCAAAAGCTTTCTTTTTGCGGTATAGCCGTGTATAAAATCCACAACGGCACCCACATTATCGTCACTGTATTCCATTTCATAATCGAATACGGAACATATCTTAAATAGTTTTGAAAAGTCATCGTCGTATTGTTTGAGCATTTCGTAATAATACATAGAACCCACAACGATGATCTTAAGATCTATTTTGGTTTTTTCGGGCTGAATACCCGCTACGGATATACCGCCGAGCTGATACTCCTTAAGCGGCTCTATGGTAACGGAGCCCGTTTTAAGCACGCGTCTTACGGTATCCCACGTAAAGGCGTTTCCGAGTATATCCGAGGCATGGAATATAAGATATCCTCCGTTTGCCTTATGGAAAAGACCGGGTTTTATCTTCATGAAATCCGTTATGAAGTTGCCGTTTTCGCTCTCGTACTCAATTTCACCCACAAGATTTGTATACGACGGATTATAATTTATCACAACGGGAGCGCCTTTCAGCTCACTGTTGTCCACTATAAGGTTCACGCCGTATTTCCCGAATATCTCCTCATCGCTTTTTCGCATCATCCACGGCATAAAGGGCATCATCGAATCCTCTCCGCCGTTATCATCGGATGATGTGAATTCTCTTGCGTTTTCAAGGAGATCTTCCTTTACGAGTGCAAGGTGATCGCTTACATCGGGATTATCGGAATATTTCAGCTGTACGGGATTCATAAAGCGTCCAATAGTCATAAGGGCAATATCGTAATTGATCTCTTCAAGCCTTTTTTTCGCCTTTTTCTCTCCGTCTTTTATCTGTTTAAGCGCAACGGAAGCAAGCTCCTGCATATCTTCCGTGCCCTCGTTTATCTCTTCTCTTTCCTCTTCGGAAAGGTTTTCAAATTCTTCTTCGTCAATGGTCTTTCCGTCCACTATCGGAAGAAAATAAACACCGCCGTTACCCGTAAACTTCACTCCGAATCCGCACTGCTCGGCATTATGGCTCAAATCCTTTATGATTCGTTCTCTTTCGCTTTGAAAACCCTTCTGTATCCTTTCCTTGTCGTCCTCATACTCCGTGGATGTATAAGCATTTTGAAGCTCCACACTCAGCCTATTTATAAGCTCTTCAAGGTCTGCTTTAAATTCTTTTCCCATGCCCGCTTTCAGACAAAGAAGCTTCGGCGAAATGGGATTTTTGAAATTATACACGTAGCAAAGGTCATCGGGTGTTTTCTCCTTTGCCGCCTGTTCTCTTGCAAAACGCTCGGTAAATGAAGTCTTACCGCAGCCGTTTGGACCCGCTACATAAATATTATAGCCTTTGCTCTTTACGGAAAGTCCGAAGCGTATCGCCTCTGCCGCTGTTTCCTGCCCCACTATGGACATATCCACACGATCCGTCGTATATTTATTATCGATCTTGCAACTTCTGTTGAGCTGTGTATATTCAAGTTCTCTGATCATATCTGTCCTTTTAAAATCTTTCGGTCGTTATTTTATAATCCGTTGTATTATATCATAAAATGTATGTTTTGTCTAATAGTTTTACGGCTCTTTTTACGCTATTTTTACGGCACAAAACAAATAAAAAAAGAGGCTATCGCACTATGATAAGCGATCAAGCCTCTTTTAATCATTTTAATCTCGTTTTCTTTAAGGTATCTCTAAAAAAGGTATCTCTAAAAACCGCTTCAAAGCAGAACGCAGAGAATTTTTCCATAGACGAGGCAAAGACTCGAAAGCATAACAAACAGCTATGTTGAGCAACTTTAACGACGAATATGAAAAAATATCAAGTTATACAAAGAATGAGCTTTTAAAGGTGCCTTTTATTCTATTATCAGCTTTGCCGTTGTTTCAAGATAGTTTCCTATCGCATCGGTTGCAAAATATCTCACGGGATACTCTCCCGGTGTCGTTTTGCTGATATTGCAACTTATATCATAGTGTATCTCGTTGCCTGCTATATCGTAAGCCGTCACCCCGTCTCTTAATACGGAGCTGAGATCCATGGCGGAATCCGCCTTTACTCTTTTGACCGAATTTTTTACCACTATTACCACGCTTTCCTTGCTCCAAGGGTTTGCGGGGTCGGGATCTGTAGGATCCCAGTGTGGATATTTTGCACTTGCTCCGAGCTTGATACCCACGGGTTTGGGAAGCGGATCGTTACCGCTGTTGACAATATCCACCTGTGTACCCGGTGAGCAGTTGTCGTATATCCACTTCGTATCCCGCACGTTAAGTCTGACACAGCCCGCAGATGCCGCAGTGCCGAGTTTGTTAAACTCTTTCGTTTGCAGGGTAGCCGCATTCTGGGAAGAATAGTATACACTGTGGAAAAGTATGTTGCCGTTTATTCTCGTCACATACTGTCCGTAAACATTGCCAAAAAGGGGATGCCACCTGTATTTGTCACTCGTTTTGAATGAACCCGAGGGAGTTGCGTTATTGGCTCCCACCGAGCAAAGCATCGCCTTAAAAGGCTCGTAATTTCCGTTTACCTTTTTATATACTGTAACACAATTTGTGGATTTATTGACCACTATTTTATAGCTTTCTTCAGCCGAAACGCAGACGGAAAGTGTTGCGATACCTATAAGCACGGCAAGCAAGCAAAGGACAAGTCTTTTTTTCACTGTCATCAAAAGCATCACACTCGCTTTCTGTATATCAAAAGTATAATAATCAAAATCAAGAAAAATATCAGCACAGCCACGGTAGCTCTTATATCTTGAAGTGCGATTATGACCGCTATCAGCGAGCTTCCTATGCTGAGCAGATAAAGTATTATAACCGCCTGCTTACTTGAATAGCCCATATCCACAAGCCTGTGGTGCATGTGTCCTCTGTCGGGGCTCATAATGGGCTTATGGTTAATCGCACGCCTTATCATTGCAAATGCGGTATCAAGTATGGGAAGTGCCATAGCAAGCACCGAAAGAAGTATGGACAAAAGAGCATAGCTTTTGAACACACCTATACACGAGCAGACCGCAAGCACATAACCCAAAAAGGTCGAGCCCGTATCTCCCATATATATTTCGGCAGGCGCAAAATTTCGAGGTAAAAATCCGAGAGCCGCCCCCGCAAGAGCGACCGTAAGTATAGTCGCAAGGGTCGAGCCGCTCATTATACAAAGTATGGCAAGGCAAGTACTTGCTATACTTGTAACGCCCGCAGCCAAGCCGTCAAGCCCGTCTATAAGGTTTACGGCATTGATAAGTCCCACTATCCAAAAAAGGGTGATAATGCCCGAAAACTGCTTTAAATATTGCCACATGGGCCACATTATAAAATTAAGCCTCGTACCCGTAAGCACAACTATAAGGGCAACTATTATCTGCATAAAGAGCTTGAACTTTGCGCTAAGCTCGTACATATCGTCAAATATGCCCACCGTTACAATAATAACGGCACCTATGGCAAAGCCGAGAAACTGCTTTGTGTGAAGCTCTTTTACAAAAAGAGCCATTATGCACATGGAGCATATAAAGCCCAAGAAAATGGCAAGGCCTCCGCACAGAGGCACAGGCTCATTGTTCATTCCTCTCGCTCTGGGGTAATCTATCGCCCCTATCCTGTAAGCCATAGCCTTTGCGTAGGGCGTGGCAACAAGAGACACGGAGAAGGCAATGGCAAAGCAAGCTATATACAGCAACCATTCCTGACTCATAATCCACTCCTTAAGCCGCTTTTCATTTCGTACCGAACATCCTGTCTCCCGCATCGCCGAGACCCGGAATAATATAACCGTCCTCGCTTACAGTCCTGTCAAGTGAAGCGGCATATATATCCACATCGGGATGCTCCTTGGAAAGTTTTTCCACCCCTTGTGAGGTGCATATAAGGCAAAGGTACTTTATGTTCTTAAATCCTCTTTCTTTAAGGAAGGTAAGAGCAGCACTTGCCGTTCCACCCGTAGCACTCATGGGTTCAAGCAAAAATATCTCTATATCGTCGCTTGCCTGAGGAAGCTTGCAATAGTACTCTATGGGCATAAAAGTATTGGGATCTCTGTACAAGCCGATATGCCCTATTTTGGCATTCGGCGCAAGATTCAAGATACCGTCCGTCATACCTATACCCGCACGAAGTACGGGCACTACCGCTATATCTTTTGAAAGAGTTTTACACTCAGCCTCTCCCATAGGTGTTTCCACCTTGGTATCGGTAAGCTCCATATCCTTTGTCGCCTCGTAAAAAAGCAGTGCGGATATCTCGCTTACAAGCTCGCGGAACTCTTTTTTGTTTGTGTTTTTATCTCTGAGAAGCGTCAACTTGCTTTGCGCAAGCGGATGATCCAATATAACAAGCTCGCTCATAATATCACTCCTCTATCTGAGAAATCCTTCTGATATGTCTTTCATCATTTGAAAAAGGTGTTTCAAGAAATGCCTTTACCACTTCAAGTGCGGGACCCGCTCCGATAACTCTGCCTCCCATTGCAAGCACATTGGCATCGTTATGCTCTCTTGTTGCTTTTGCGGAAAACACATCGTGACAAAGGGCACATCTTATCCCCTTAACTTTGTTGGCACTTATGGATATACCTATACCCGTTCCGCATACAAGTATTCCCTTCTCACACTCTCCGCTTGCCACCGCTCTTGCAACAGCCTTCCCGTAAACGGGATAATCCACGGAATCGGAAGTGTATGTACCGAAATCCTTATATTCTATATTGTTCTTTTTAAGATAATCTATTATCGTATTTTTAAGTTCAAGACCGCCGTGATCACAGCCCAAAGCAATCATATCTAAACCTCTATAATGTTATAGCCCGCCGCTTTTTTCAATCTGTTCATAATGGCAAGCCCTATTCCTTTTTCTTCAAAACCTTCGGCAAGTACATAATCATAGCCCAAATAATCGCATTTGCGAAGCATTTTGAATATGTTGGCGGCAATACTTTCGGGTTCCGATATCGTACCTACAAACAGTACATTAAAGCCCTCATAAAGGGCTTTATTTTCTTCAACCGCAAGTATACCTACATTTTTGCCGTCTTTAACAGCCGAATTCGCAAGTTCCGTAATTTTTTGAACTTTGCCTTCGCCTCTTACTATGGTGACCTCAGCATTGGGAGAATAATGTGTGTATTTCATCCCGGGTGCCTTGGGTCTTTCGCCCTCGTTAAGCTTTCCGAGCACCGCCTTATCTATGGCGACCTCGCCTACAGCCTCCCTGAGCTCCTCTACCGTAACGGAACCGGGGCGAAGCAAACACGGCACTTCCCCGCTCACATCAACGATAGTGCTTTCAAGCCCGAATTCACAAGCTCCGCCGTCTATAATGGCATCTATCCTTCCGCCTAAATCGTATTCCACATGGCTCGCTCTTGTGGGGCTGGGTTTACCCGATGTGTTGGCACTCGGTGCCGCTATCGGCACGCCGCTTTCTTTTATAAGAAGCCTTGCCACCCTGTTTTCGGGGAAACGCACCGCCACGGTATCAAGCCCGCCCGTCACCGCATCGGGCACTATATCCTTCTTTTTAAATATAAGAGTCATGGGACCCGGCCAAAAGTCGGAAATAAGAAGCTTTGCCTTTTCGGATATGTCTTTGGCAAGATCTGAAAGCTCCGAAAGCTCCGAAATATGAAGTATGAGGGGATTATCGGATGGTCTCCCCTTTGCCTCATATATCCCTTTACAAGCTTCTGCATCAAGCCCGTTTGCTCCGAGCCCGTATACCGTCTCGGTCGGAAATGCCACAAGTCCGCCGTTTTTTATTATATCCGCACATCTGCGAATAACCGACATATCGGGCTTTTGACCGTCTACGGCAAATATTTCGGTTTTCACCTGATCACCTTTTATAAGTTAGCACCACAGCACTTTTTGTATTTCTTTCCGCTTCCGCAAGGGCAAGGGTCATTTCTTCCGACCTTAGCCTCTTTATTTACGATCGTCGTGGAACGCTTCTGCTCCTTGTAAAGCTCATCAAGCTTTTCCTGAGAGAAGATCATCTTCCACTGAGGAAGGGAATAAAGATGGTCTGCCTTATACTCTACCATCTTTCTGTAAAGCTTTTCAAAATCTATCTTAATGTCTATCTCGGTATCTGATTCAAGCTCTTCAAGCTTGTACATGGGGTCTTGCGTTTCGTTTATGCCGTCCACAAAGCCCACGATCTGGTTTTCGGGCATATCGTAGCGCTCTGCAAGCTCCTTTACCGTGCCTTTAAGCTCTGTAAGTTTATTGATGAGGATATCCTCATATATTTTCTGTTCTTTGGGAAGATACTCGTCCCAAAGCTGATTGTTTACCTGTCCGTTTCTGAAATAAGCAGAAGATATCCACTGCTCGTATAAAGTCATTTTCATTCCTCCAAATTATAGAATACTACTCTTAACGCAGAGTATCACCCTTTATTTTACACCAAATGGCGGTATTTGTCTATATTATATTTCTAACAATTTTATTACGCATTGCCCAAACATGCGCTCAAAAGCTCTCTGACATTGCTTACCCCTATCACATCCATCTGCTTGACGGCAAGCTTTGCTTCTTTTACATTTGCCTTTGGCATTACGCAACGTGTAAAGCCGAGCTTTTCGGCTTCCGAGGCTCTTTTGGAGGCAAGGGACACTGCCCTTATCTCTCCCGCAAGCCCTATTTCCCCAAATACCACCGTACCGTCGGGCACGGGTTTATCTTTTAGGCTTGAAGCGAGCGCAACCATAACAGCCGCATCGAGGGAAGGCTCCGAAAGGCGTATACCACCCGTCAGATTCACATAGCTGTCGTAATTGGAAAGCTGCATACCGAGCCGCTTTTCAAGCACGGCAATAAGCACTATCACCCTGTTGAAATCCATACCCGTTGCCATTCTTCTGGGTATATTAAAGCTTGTATAGCTTGTAAGTGCCTGCACTTCCACAAGAAGCGGAGTAGTACCCTCTATACAGCTCGTTATCACCGAGCCGCTCACATTGTGCGGTCTTCCACTGAGCATATACTCCGAAGGGTTGAGTATCTCCCTCAGCCCCTTGTCTGTCATCTCGAACACGCCTATCTCGTTTGCTCCGTAGCGATTTTTGACAGCACGCAGTATTCGATAGCTGGCACGCTTATCTCCTTCAAAGTAAAGCACCGTATCGACCATGTGTTCAAGTATACGGGGACCCGCAATTGCGCCGTCCTTCGTTACATGCCCTACTATAATTACGGATATCCCCTTGCCCTTGCCTATGTGCATAAGCTTTGAGGTCGCCTCTCTCACCTGAGATACGGAACCCGGTGCGGAAGATATCTCGTCTATAAACATGGTCTGTATGGAGTCGATTATAACGTAATCGGGCTCTTCGCTCGCAATAATGTTTTCTATGACCGCAAGGTTTGTTTCCGAAAGCAGTTTCAAAGACTCCGCGGATATTTCGAGCCTGTCCGCACGCATTTTTATCTGCTCGGTACTTTCTTCGCCCGATACGTACAGTATGCTCTTTCCCTCTTCGCTGAGTTTTGAACAAATTTGAAGTATCAGCGTGGATTTGCCTATACCGGGGTCTCCGCCCACAAGGGTAAGAGAACCCTGCACAAATCCGCCTCCGAGCACTCTGTCAAGCTCTCCGAGCCCCGTAAGCGCCCTTTGATATGCAAGAGGAGCTATCTGCGAAAGCTTCATAGGTTTTGATGTGCCGTAACTTGCCGAATGAGAAGGCTTCAAGCTTTTTTGCTCTATTTCCTCATCAAAGGTGGCAAAACTGCCACATTCGGGGCATTTCCCGAGCCATTTGCCCGTAGTGTAGCCGCACTCTCTGCATACATACTTTGTTTTGACCTTCGCCATTTTACGCAAGCTTCTTTATGGCGATCTTAACGGGGTTATCGGAAAGCTCCGCACTGAAACTTACCTTGCCCGAAAGATTGCTCTTTATCTGGTCTATTTCAACATCGTCTATATA
>CAMOYW010000004.1 GCA_946630405.1 uncultured Clostridia bacterium
TGGTTGATAGCCTCTATGGTCTGAGGCATTACGCCGTCATCTGCCGCCACCACAAGTATGGCGATATCCGTCACCTGAGCACCTCTCATACGCATGGCGGTAAACGCCTCGTGACCTGGTGTATCAAGGAAAGTAATGGGCTTTTTATTTATGGATACTGTATACGCACCTATGTGCTGTGTGATACCGCCTGCCTCTTTACCCGTTACGTTTGAATGACGTATGGCATCAAGAAGGGAAGTTTTACCGTGGTCTACATGTCCCATTACAACAACTACGGGAGGTCTTACCACAAGATCCTTCTCATCGTCCTCTTCTTCTTTGAATGCTTCTTCAAATATGTCTATTTCCTTCGCATGCTCTACAAGCACGTTCATGTCAAGGCACATTTCTTCAACGGTATCAAAATCTATCTCCTGATTTATATTTACCATCATGCCCTTTTTCATAAGGCGCATAACTATGGAAGAAGGAGCTACCTTAAGCTTTTCGGCAAGATCCTTTATAGCTATCCTTTCGGCTATCTGTATCTCGAATACTTCCTGAACGGGCTCGGGCTTGGGAGCCTGAGGCTTCTTTGCGGGCTTCTTCTTGGGAGCCTTGAACTGTGCATCGGGATTGTAATTGTTTATATTATTTTTGTTAAAGGCATTTTTATTGTTTTTCTCGTTTTTCTTGCCCTGTTGCTGTCTTTGCTCTCTTGAAGGCTTCCTGTCCTTATCTTTATTGGGCTTTTCAGCTCTTCTTTGAGGCTTTTCCTGCACATCGGGCACAGCCATTTTTTCTTTGCCGAAAGAGTTTCTTTGCGGCTTTCTGTCTCTTTGATTTCCCGAATCGCTACCGCCGAAATCCTTCTTTTCACCTTGAGCTTTGTCCTTAAAACGCTGCTCCTTGGCACCCCTGTTGTCTTTGTTTTCTCTGTTTTCTCTATTCTCTCTCTTATCCTTGCCGAATCTTTCTCCCTCGGGCTTCTTTTTTCCGTCCTTATCTGCAAAAGGCTTTGCCTTTGCTTCTGTAGCAGGCTTTCCCGTCTGCTCGCCCTGCTTTTTGGGAGCACCTTTACGGTCTTTATTAAATTTATGCTGTTGTTGACCCGGCATAAAAAGTTTAGGTCCGTTATTCTTTTTTGCCTCGGACTTTCCTTCTCCCTTTCCTTCACCCTTTTTCTCTGCGGGCTTTTCCTGCTTTTTAGGCTTTTCGGCACTCTTAGCGTCTCCGCCGTTTGAGGCATAAAGCTTTTTTATCTTCTCTACCTCATTTTCCTCGAGGGTACTCATGTGATTTGTAACCTCGATGCCTATTTTTTTCATCTTTTCCAATAATTCCGTATTACTTGTTCCCAGTGTCTTAGACAATTCGTAAACTCTCAGCTTAGACAATAGAACACACCTCCTAATTATTCCATACACCTTTTCATGGCAGAAGCAAACCCGTCATCGGTAACGGCTATCACCATTTTGCCGTACTCACCTATCGGCTCGTTTATCTCCGCCTCCGAAAAAAGTGTACAAATATCCGTATTATAGTAACTGCATTTATCCTTGAATCTCTTGACCGTGTTTTGACTTGCATCGGATGCAACAAATACAAGCACCGCTTCGCCGCTCTTAACGGCATTTTCAACACCGTCGCTTCCAAGTATCACCTTTCCCGCCGCCCTTGCAAGGGAGAGCAGGGAGCTTAACTTTCTTTCCATAATTATATTTTCAAAAATTATATCTTTTCAAGTGCTTCACGCAGGCTGTCATATATCTCCTGAGGTATTTTGCATTTAAAGGAACGTTCAAGTCCCTTGCTTTTAAAGGCTGCTTCAAGACATTCGGTATTTTTACATACATAAGCGCCTCTTCCCGATTTTTTGCCCGTAAGGTCTATACAAAAATCACCTTCGGGAGTTTTGACAATACGTACAAGCTCTCGTTTATCCTTCATTTCACGACATCCCGTGCATTTACGCAAGGGTATCTTTTTAACAGCGGGCAAAAGATCACTCCTCTTCGTTCACATCGTCGGACTCGTATTCCTCTACCTGTTCAACACTTTCATCGTACTCTTCAAGGTTTTCGTCTTCTTCGTCGTACTCTTCTTCATACTCGTCGCCGTATTCGTCATAACGCGAGAAATCTATAAAGTTGGTCGCTCTTGCCTGTGTTTCGCTCTTTATATCTATCTTCCATGATGTAAGCTTTGCCGCAAGACGCACATTCTGACCTTCTTTACCTATTGCAAGGGAAAGCTGATCGTCGGGTACAACCACTTTGGCGGAACGCTCATCTTCATCCGTAAGCTCCACGGCTACCACGCTTGAAGGTCTGAGAGCTGCGGCAATAAATTCCGCACTGTTTTCGCTCCACGGGATAATATCTATCTTCTCGCCGTTTATTGCCTCTACCACCACGTCAACTCTCGAACCGTTAGGACCTACACATGCTCCTACCGCATCCACATCTTCGCTGTTTGAATATACGGCTATTTTGGTACGTGAACCCGGCTCACGGGCAACATTTTTGATCTCGACAATGCCGTCGAACACTTCGGGGCTTTCAAGCTCAAAAAGGCGCTTTATCATTTCGTAATGCGTTCTTGATATCTTGACCTGAGGTCCCTTTGTGGTAAGTTCCACTTTAGAGATGAACACCTTAAGTCTTTGACCGGGATAGTAGCTCTCGCCTGGAATCTGATCTTTGGGTGTAAGAAGTGCATCTGTTTTTCCAAGGTTTATTACGACATTTCCTCTTGAATCTATCTTTTCGACTATACCCGTCTCCACCTCATGTTCCTTTGAAGAGAATTCGTTAAACATATTCTCTCTTTCGGCTTCACGAAGCTTTTGCACTACGACCTGCTTTGCAGTCTGTGCAGATATCCTGCCGAAGTTTCTCGGAGTTATCTCAAAATCGACAAAGTCGCCAAGCTCATAGGTCACATTGCTTTTGCTTCCTATTTCGTTCGCTTCGTCAAGACCTATCTCCAAAAATCCGTCGTACACGTCATCCGAGGCAACTACCTCCTTTTGAGCGTAGACCTTTATCTCGCCCGTCTCTCTGTTCATTACAACCTTTATATTCTGTGATGTGCCGTAATTTCTCTTGCAGGCATTTTCAAGTGCCGTTTCTATGGCGCTGAAAACCACCTCTCTGTCTATTCCTTTTTCCTTTTCAATGATCGAAAGAGCGGTAAGTAATTCCTGACCGTCCATTATTAAACCTCCAATTTTAAAAATCTATATGCAAACGGGTAGCGGCTATTTTATCTCTTTCAAAAGAAAGCCTTTCGCCGCCTTCCGCAGTTATCACTACTTTGTTATCTTCAAGCCCTTCAAGTATGCCGAGAAATTCTTTATTTCCCTCGACTGCCTTAAACAGCTTTACCTCGACCTCTCTGCCCTTGTATTTGACATATTCCTTGTCTCTTTTGAGCACTCGGTCAAGCCCGGGGGAACTGACCTCAAAGGTATACGCCTCCTTGGTTATCTTATCGTCAAGCACCTCGCTTATCTGCCTTGAAGCGGCTTCACACTCGTCTATGGTGACTCCGCCCTCCTTGTCGATAATAACACGCAAAAACCAGCTCGCACCCTCCTTGACATACTCGCAATCCACAAATTCAAGCCCGAGTTTATCAAGTATGGGAGTCGAAAGCTCCTCGGTAAGTCTTACGACTTCCTTAGCCTGCATTTCATCACTCCTTCATAAACATAAACAAAGAGTGGGCTTTGCCCACTCTCTATCCGACTACTCTATCTTACTAAAGTATACCACCGTTACGGTAAATAATCAAGAGTAAATTTATTGATTTTTAAGGAAACGCTGATTTATTTCACCCTTTAATCAGTGTTTCCCTAACACTCACTTTCCTACAAATACAAAACAGCACCGATAACGATCTCTCGTTTTCGGTGCTGTTTTTTGTCATTTTAAGTTATCGGCTTTTATATTGTTTACGCTTCCTCTTCCTCGTTTACCTCATCGGGTCTGTCGAGTTTAAGGTCTATGTGGCGGTATTCGCTCATACCCGTACCTGCGGGGATGAGTTTACCTATGATAACATTTTCCTTCAAACCGATAAGAGGATCTATTTTACCCTTTATGGCAGCATCCGTAAGAACTCTTGTAGTCTCCTGGAAGGAAGCTGCGGAAAGGAAGCTCTCCGTTGCGAGGGATGCCTTGGTGATACCCATAAGCACTCTTGTGCCCGTTGCCCCTACGCCCGCTTCGTCAAGGACTTTCTTGTTCTCATCCTCAAATACGAGCCAATCCACAAGGTCGCCGGGAAGGAGATTTGTATCTCCGCTGTCCTCTATCTTCACACGCTTAAGCATCTGGCGAACGATGATCTCAATGTGTTTATCGTTGATATCAACACCCTGCTGACGGTAAACTCGCTGTACCTCTTTAACGATGTAGTCCTGAACACTTCTTACACCGTTAATTCTGAGGATGTCCTGAGGATTGATGGAACCTTCCGTAATAGGATCGCCGTCGTTGATCTCATCGCCCTGCATTACCTTGATACGGGAACCGTAAGGGATAAGGTATTCCTTGCTTGTCCCGTCGGCAGCCGTAACTACGACCTCACGCTTGGTCTTGGTTTCGTTTACGGTAACTCTGCCGCCGAACTCCGCTATAATGGCAAGACCCTTGGGCTTTCTTGCCTCGAAAAGCTCTTCTACTCTAGGAAGACCCTGTGTAAGGTCGTTACCCGAAACACCGCCCGTATGGAAAGTACGCATTGTAAGCTGTGTACCGGGCTCACCTATGGACTGAGCCGCTATAATGCCGACAGCCTCGCCTATACGCACCTGTCTGCCGCTTGCCATGTTGGAGCCGTAGCACTTTGCGCATACGCCGTTTTTACACTTACATGTAAGTATATTTCTTATCTTAACGGTCTCGATACCCGCTTTTACGATCTTATCGGCAGTATCGGGGTCAATAAGCGTATCTCTGGGTATTATCTGAAGATTGGTCTCGGGGTCGATTATATCTTCTGCCGAATATCTTCCGCTTATTCTGTCCTTCAAAGGCTCAAGAGTTTCGTTGCCGTCCATGAACGCCTTGACCTCAATGTAAGGTATTTCGCCGTTGTTATGCTCGGCACAGTCATACTCTCTTACTATCATATCCTGAGATACGTCTACAAGTCTTCTTGTAAGGTAACCCGAGTCGGCAGTTCTGAGCGCCGTATCGGAAAGACCCTTTCTTGCGCCGTGAGCGGAAATGAAGTACTCCTGAACGGTAAGACCTTCACGGAAGTTAGCCGTGATAGGAAGCTCAATGGTCTCACCCGTAGGTGATGCCATAAGTCCACGCATACCCGCAAGCTGCTTGATCTGTCTGTTGCTACCACGGGCACCGGAATGTGCCATCATGAAGATGTCGTTATACTTACCGAGGTTTGCAAGAAGTGCGTTCGTTATCTTATCATCGGTCTTTTCCCATGTGGTTATGACCTTGTTGTGACGCTCTTCATCCGTCATGAAGCCTCGTCTGAACATATTTGTGATCTTGTTGACTTCTTTCTCAGCCTGTTCAAGAAGTTCCTTCTTCTGAGGAGGGATCTCCATAAATGCAACGGAAACGGTAAGTGCCGCTCTTGTGGAGAACTTGTAACCGAGGCTCTTTATATCGTCGAGCACTACGCAAGTCTCCGTCGAAGGATGCTTTCTTATACATCTGTTGATAATGTTTTTAAGCTCGCCCTTCTTTACAAGGAAATCTATCTCATACTTAAGAAGATTCTCGGGCAGCGTTCTGTCCACAAATCCGAGATCCTGAGGGATTATTTCGTTAAAGATGATCCTGCCTGCGGTGGTCTCGACAATGGATGAGATGTTGTTGAGAGTTCTTCTTACCATTATCTTCTCATGAAGAGTGATGTTGTGGTTATCGTATGCAAGAAGAGCCTCGTTTTCGTCCATGAAGTATCTGAAGTGTCTTACCTCGACTTCCTTGATACCGCATTTAAGCAGATCCTCTGCCTGTTCGGGCTTGATCTTCTCTTCCTCTTTTACGATGTAGTAATTCTCGTTCGCAATATCCTTAACGGAATACTTTCCTTCTATTGCTTTTGCAAACTCACTTTCGGAAAGTGAAGCCGTGCGATATTCTTCCACCTTATCGGTGTCCGCATCCGCCTTAACTTTTATCCTATCTATGCCCGACTTTGCGATAGCTTTCGCTTCATCGGCAGTTATTACCTCATTTTCCCTTGCAAGTAACTTTTGCTCGCCGGGTCTTACATGGTCGCTTACGCTGTAATGACCCGTAACAGCCTGCTTAAATACTTCCTCGCCCTCCTCTTCGGAGTATACGATCTTGTCTATCGCCATATCCGTTATCTTATCAAGGGTAAGATAGTATATACCGAGGATCATATCCTGTGTGGGAACGGTAACGGGTTCACCGTCCGAAGGCTTGAGAAGGTTGTTTGAGGAAAGCAGAAGGAAACGGCACTCTGCCTGAGCCTCAACGCTCAAAGGCACATGTATAGCCATCTGGTCGCCGTCGAAGTCCGCATTGTACGCCGTACATACAAGGGGATGAAGCTTGATAGCTCTACCCTCTACAAGCACCGGCTCAAACGCCTGGATACCGAGTCTGTGAAGTGTAGGTGCACGGTTGAGCATAACGGGATGCTCCTTGATGACCTCTTCCAAAACATCCCAGACATCGGCTTCAAGCCTTTCGACCATACGCTTTGCGCTCTTTATGTTGTGCGCCTTGCCTATTGCCACAAGCTTCTTCATTACGAAGGGCTTGAAAAGCTCTATTGCCATTTCCTTGGGAAGACCGCACTGGTATATCTTAAGTGTGGGACCTACCACGATAACGGAACGACCGGAGTAGTCAACTCTCTTACCGAGAAGGTTCTGTCTGAAACGACCCTGCTTACCCTTTAAAAGGTCGGAAAGCGACTTGAGCTGACGGTTGCCGGGACCCGTAACGGGACGGCCTCTTCTGCCGTTATCTATAAGGGCATCGACTGCCTCTTGAAGCATACGCTTCTCGTTTCTAACAATAATATCGGGAGCAACGCCCATCTCGATAAGCTTTTCAAGACGGTTGTTTCTGTTTATAACTCTTCTGTACAGGTCGTTAAGGTCGGAAGTTGCAAATCTGCCGCCGTCAAGCTGTACCATAGGACGAAGGTCGGGAGGGATAACGGGGATAGCATCCATTATCATCCACTCGGGCTTGTTACCCGAACTTCTGAACGCCTCTACGACCTCAAGCTTTTTGATTATCTTGATCTTCTTCTGACCCGTTGCGTTTCCAAGCTCTTTTTTAAGATCTTCCGCCTCTTGGTCAAGGTCTATCGCCTGAAGAAGTTCCTTTACGGCTTCCGCACCCATACCCACACGGAAAGAACCCGCACCGTAGGTTTCGTAAGCCTCTCTGTACTGAGCTTCGGTAATGACATCCTTGTATATAAGGTTTGTATCGCCCGAATCAAGCACCACATAGTTTGCAAAGTAAAGCACCTTTTCAAGTGCTCTGGGGCTCATACCGAGTATGATACCCATTCTGCTGGGGATACCCTTGAAGTACCAAATGTGGCTGACGGGAGCGGCAAGCTCAATGTGACCCATTCTCTCACGGCGAACCTTGCTCTTTGTGACCTCAACTCCGCAGCGGTCGCAGACTATACCCTTATGGCGTATTCTTTTATACTTACCGCAGTGGCACTCCCAGTCCTTTGTCGGTCCGAAAATCTTTTCGCAGAAAAGACCGTCCACCTCGGGCTTTAAAGTTCTGTAATTGATCGTTTCGGGCTTTTTAACTTCGCCGTATGACCACTTGCGTATCTTTTCGGGAGAAGCCAAGCCTATTTTAATTGATTCAAATACAATTGCATTTTCGTTTGTTTCGCTCATGTTCTCCTCCTTAATCCTCATCTTCCGATTCAGCAATGAGTTTGTCGAGATCCGCAAGATCCTTCATTATATCCTCATCACTTTCAAACTCACTCTCGTCGATCTCTATATCGTCCTCGTCGATCGTGATATCGTCAATATTTATATCATCAAGCATACCGAGAAGATCCTTTTCGTCTTTCTTTTCTTCAAGGCTCTCGTCGGGTTCCTTGCCCTCAATGTTGACATTTACATTAAAATCGTCAACATCTTCTATGCTTTCTTTTATCTCTATCTCGTTCTTGTTTTCGTCAAGTATCTTCACATCAAGTCCGAGTGCCTGAAGTTCTTTCAAAAGCACCTTGAACGACTCGGGAACACCGGGTTCGGGTATGTTTTCATCCTTGACGATAGCTTCGTAGGTCTTAACTCTTCCCACGATATCATCGGACTTAACGGTAAGTATCTCCTGAAGTGTGTAGGATGCGCCGTACGCCTCAAGAGCCCAAACTTCCATCTCACCAAAACGCTGACCGCCGAACTGAGCTTTACCGCCCAAAGGCTGCTGTGTTACAAGTGAGTAAGGGCCTGTGGAACGAGCGTGGATCTTATCGTCTACAAGGTGGTGGAGCTTAAGATAGTGCATGAAACCTATGGTCGTGGGATTGTCAAATTCTTCACCCGTGCGACCGTCTCTTAAGCGTACACGACCCGTATGGTCGATGGGAACACCCTTCCAGACTTCACGATGATCCTTGTTCTCATCAAGGTAACTTATAACATCGTCACGGAGCTTATCTCCCCACTTTGCCTTAAAGTCATCCCATGAGCCGTTTGCATAGTCGTTTGCCATTTCAAGGGTCTCAACTATATCTTCCTCGTTTGCACCCTCAAATACGGGTGTAGCGACCTTCCAGCCAAGCACGTTACTTGCAAGACCGAGATGGATCTCAAGCACCTGACCGATGTTCATACGAGAAGGCACGCCCAAGGGGTTAAGCACGATGTCAAGGGGACGGCCGTTGGGAAGATAAGGCATATCCTCAACGGGAAGAACTCTTGAAACGACACCCTTGTTACCGTGACGGCCTGCCATCTTATCGCCCACGGAGATCTTTCTCTTTTGAGCAATATATACAACTACCGTCTGATTTACGCCTGCGGCAAGCTCATCGCCCTTTTCTCTCGTGAATATCTTTACATCCACAACTATACCGCTTGCGCCGTGAGGCACACGAAGGGAAGTATCTCTTACTTCTCTTGCCTTCTCACCGAAGATAGCTCTTAAAAGTCTTTCCTCTGCGGTAAGCTCGGTCTCTCCCTTGGGAGTTACCTTACCTACAAGTATATCGTTGGGCTGAACTTCCGCACCTATTCTTATGATACCCTGATCGTCAAGGTCTTTGAGGGCATCGTCACCCACATTGGGTATATCTCTTGTTATCTCTTCATCGCCGAGCTTTGTATTTCTTGCCTGCGACTCGTATTCTTCTATATGGATAGATGTATACACATCATCCATAACAAGTCTTTCACTGAGAAGAACGGCATCCTCGTAGTTGTAACCTTCCCATGTCATAAAGCCGATAAGAGGGTTCTTACCGAGGGCAAGCTCACCGTTTGAAGTGGAGGGACCGTCCGCTATAACGTCGCCCTTTTCAATACGCTGACCCTTATCAACGATGGGTCTTTGGTTCATACAGTTGGACTGGTTGGAACGCTTGAACTTTATAAGCTCATATTCTCTTACCGTGCCCGAATCCTGCTTAACTACTATCTTAGCGGCATCCACACTTGTGACTACACCGCCCTCTTCGGCTACTACCATAACACCCGAGTCGATAGCCGTCTTTGTCTCCATACCCGTACCTACAACGGGAGCATCCGTAGTAAGAAGAGGCACAGCCTGACGCTGCATGTTGGAACCCATGAGGGCTCTTGTAACGTCATCGTTTTGAAGGAAGGGTATAAGTGCGGTAGCGACCGAAACGAGCTGACGAGGGGAAACGTCCATCATGTCGACCCTCGAAGGATCAACCTGAACGTTGTCTTCACCGTCTCGACAAGTGATCTTTGCATTGAGGAAATGACCGTTTTCATCAAGAGGCTCGTTAGCCTGAGCGATGATATACTTCTCTTCCTCATCGGCGGTAACATATACCACCTCATCGGTAACAACAGGCACATCACCCGATTTATCTATTATTCTGTAAGGCGCTTCGATAAAACCGTATTGATTTATCTTCGCATAGCATGCAAGAGAGTTGATAAGACCGATGTTGGGTCCTTCGGGTGTCTCTATGGGGCACATTCTGCCGTAGTGTGAGGTATGTACGTCACGCACCTCGAAGCCCGCTCTCTCTCTTGAAAGACCGCCCGGTCCGAGAGCCGAAAGTCTTCTCTTATGTGTAAGCTCGCCCAGAGGATTGTTCTGATCCATAAACTGAGAAAGCTGTGAACTTCCGAAGAACTCCTTAATGGATGCCGTGACGGGCTTTATGTTGATAAGAGTCTGAGGAGTGATGGTATCGGGATCCTGTGTGCTCATTCTCTCTCTTACCGTTCTTTCCATACGGGAAAGACCTATCCTGAACTGATTTTGCAAAAGCTCGCCCACTGCCTTAACTCTTCTGTTGCCGAGGTGATCTATATCATCTCTTGTGCCGATACCGTAGTCAAGATGTATACAGTAGTTGATGGATGCAAGTATGTCCTCAAGAGTGATATGCTTGGGAACAAGCTCTTCCATATTTGCCTTTGCCGCTCTTATGAAGCTCTCCTTGTCGTCATTTTCTTCAAGAAGATTTAAAAGCACGGGAAGATATACTCTTTCCGATATTTTAAGATCATCCTTGGTAATGCCGAACTTCTCTATATATGCGTCTATGTCGACCGCAAGGTTTGAAAGAACTCTCGTGCTCTCTCTTCCCTCTATTCCCACAAGATTTACATCGACGGAAGCAACGCCGCTGTCCTGGATCTTGTCGCAAAGCTCTTCCGTAAGCTTTGTGCCCGCGGAAGCTATAAGCTCGCCCGTGAAGGGATCCGTTACATCATTCGTAAGTACATAGCCCTTTATTCTGTTGTGAAGAAGGAGCTTTTTGTTGTACTTGTAGCGTCCCACATGCGCAAGGTCGTATCTCTTGGGGTCGTAGAACATGTTGTGAAGAAGAGACTGGCTGCTCTCTACCGTGGGAGGCTCGCCCGGTCTTATCTTTTTATAGATCTCTATAAGACCTTCTTCGTGAGATTTTGTTATATCTTTGTCAATAGTTGCCACGATCTTGGGTTCATCACCGAAAAGCTCGATGATCTCGCTGTCGGAGCCTACACCCAAAGAACGGATAAGCACGGTAACGGGCACCTTACGGTTCCTGTCCACTCTTACGGAAAAGACATCGTTGGAATCCGTCTCGTACTCAAGCCATGCACCTCTGTTGGGTATTATCTGAGAAGTAAGTAAGTTTTTACCTACCTTATCTTTTGTATAGTCAAAGTATATACCGGGGGAACGGACGAGCTGGCTGACGATAACACGCTCCGCACCGTTTATAACGAAGGTTCCCGTTTCCGTCATAATGGGGAACTCGCCCATAAATATTTCCTGCTCCTTGATGTCATCAAACTCCTTGTTGCGAAGTCTGACCTTTACACGCATGGGAGCGGCATAGGTAGCATCTCTGTCCTTACACTCGGCAATATTCCACTTGATGTTGTCTTTTTCGATCCTGAAATCCACAAATTCAAGCGTGAGATTGTCGTTAAAATCGGTAATGGGGGAAATGTCGTCAAACACCTCTGCCAGACCCTCGCTTACAAACCAGTCGTAGCTGTCCTTTTGGAGAGCGAGAAGGTTAGGCATTTCCAAAACCTCTTTGACTCTTGCGTAACTCATACGCATTGCATCACCGTTTTTTACGGGACGAAGTCTGTTTTTTTCCATCGGTTTACACTCCTTTACGTTCAATTGTGAACAAAATGTGAACAAACGCCAAAAAATTTACAAAAATTTAACAAAAAAGTATTGATTTTTATTATTATAAGTGTTATACTCACCGTGAAATAAAAATGATACCTCTTCGTTGGCAGGTAGGCTTCGCAATTCGGTTTTCGATTATTTGTATACCGTCGGAAGCCTTGCTTGCGGTATTGTGCAATTTAATATTGTATCATTTTTCGCTCCGTGTGTCAATATGTGTCGGGGCTTTTTTTATTATAATTTTATGATGATATGGAGAGATATAATGAACAAAATACACAAACAAAAAACAGTATCTCTTTTTAATACGGAGTTTTTAAGACTTATTGCATTTGTTTGCACTTCTGCTGTTTTAATATATCTTTTTGTAAATATGAGCTTTGCGTCGGAACTTGAAATAAACGACGTGTACTTTGACAACGGCACGGTGGATCTGAATGTGGATATCAAAAATGCCGTTTTACCATCTGTGCTTACCGTCAGTCTGGGAGTATGCGAAGATCCCACATATGAAGAGAACATAACATATTTTGAAACCTTTCCCGTAGAAAAAAACGGCACCGTTTTAATTACGCTTCAAACATCCGCAGACTCCGACATTACTCCCCTGCTTTTGAGATTAAGACTCAAAAACTCAACCCGCACGGTATCCGTAATATTATACGACGAATGCTATTATCTTTTGGGAGACATTGACGAAAGCGGCAGCATCACCAAAAAAGACATTGCATATATGCTAAAGTATATTGACAAATACTCTCAATTTAACTATATTAAACTATTGAAAGCCGATTACAACAACGACGGCATTATTGATCTGAAAGATATATTGGGATTTTCAAAATGGATCTTAGGATAAGAACGGCACTGAGGACAGATGTGCCAAAAATAAATGAAATACTGAATTACGCCATAGAAAATACAAACTACAACCTAAACCTAAACGCGCGCTCATCGGAGGATGCCTACGCATGGTTTGACAGCCATGTTAAAGAGGACTACCCCGTTGTGACCGCTGTTATAGATTCTCAGGTGGTCGGCTGGGCTTCGTTATCTCACTTTCGTGCCTACTCGGGCTACGACACAACTGCCGAAGTTTCGGTATATGTGGAACGGGGATTCAGACATAAAGGCATAGGCACGATGCTACTTACGGAGCTTGAAAGGCGTGCAAAACGTTTCCACATGCTTATAGCCGTAATTACAGACAACAACACTGCCTCTCTTTCCCTACATTCAAGATGCGGCTTCATACCCGTTTGCACATTGCGTGAGATCGCCTTTAAAAACAAGGAATATATATCCATAACTTTAATGAATAAAAAACTGTGACAATTTCCGTAAAGGTATAGCCACAGTTTTTTATATTTCTTCTTCCTATTAAGTTCGCACTATATTTGTGAACTTTTTGCAAGCAAGCAACAAAATTTCTTCACATTTTTGTCGATCCGTATATTGATTTTAACAGAACGATATTATTATCTTAATAACAACAAAATTATATGTAAATCAAATCTTCACGGAAACATCTTCCGTTCCAAGGGCAAGGCAGAGGAAACGCTGTAATGCAAAGCTATACGTTCTTTAAGTCGGCAGTCGGCTGCAACTTCGGTGTATTTCCCTCTTTGTCCCGATCATATTATCATTATGGACTATTTTTGTTTTCATAAATTAAATTTCGACTAAAATTTGAACATTTTGTGAACATTTTGTAAACATTTTACAAATTTTACCGTTTTATTTTGTAAATATTTATATTGCATTATAAGTATTATTTTGATATACTATACAAGAAGATGATTTTGATTACTATCTTCTCGTTTTTTGGATATTTCAGGGCAAAGCAGGGGAAACGCTGTGACGCAAAGCTATAGGACCTTTAAAATGGTAG
>CAMOYW010000005.1 GCA_946630405.1 uncultured Clostridia bacterium
TTATCCTATAGGTTATTCCGTTACGGATAAATATCTTGCCGAAAATCCGCATGTTAAATTTACAACGGGCGAAACAGATACGGGCGTAGTTGTCAGCTGGAATACGGAAGGACCTAAAAATGTGGAGGAAAACGCAAAGAACGTAGTTGTATTGCCCAACACAAGAAGTATAAATCCTCTCAATTGGAAACTTGACGAAATGTATGCGTCCGCAAGTGAGAACCTTGGTTCTCTTGTGTTCAATGATGAAAAGGGTGAGTACGAAATCGGCAATGTCGGAGCGGATGCACAGATAAACCTTGCCAGAGGTGTGGTCGTAACAAATGCGGAGGTGATCCCGTTTTCGGATGAAGAAGCAGAGATAGCCATTCAGTTCTTTGGACCCGACGCTCGTCATGATAATGACTATACATACTATTACAACAACATTAAGGAAAATGTGGCAAAGAGAATAGCCGCATATTTCAAGAAATAAAGTCCAAATGTGTTGTAACACATATCGGAGAAAAAATGAAAAAACTTTATACGATCGATGATTTTATGATCGCATTTATTGCGGCGTTGGGTTACGGATACGGCGATACGATCGCACGTCTTTTCGGTTTGCCCGAGTGGCTGTGCCTGGTGGCTTGTTTTGCGATCGGCATTGCATCCGAAGAGATCATAAGTAAGGTGATCTTCAGTAAAGCCATACAGAAAAAAACAATAAACAGGGTCACTGCATATATCTGTTTGTTCCTTGTTTTTGTGATCGGGCATTATATCTCAAGTAAGTATTTTGGGGTGTCAATGATCGAGGGCTTAAAGGAAGAGTTCGGATTTGCGATCGTCCTGCCTATCATCGGCTTTTTTATCAATTTGTTTATCCGTGGTCTTCACATTAAAAAGATACGGGAAGTTTACGAAGACGGAAAAGAAGGCTATGTATTTGACCTGGAACAGGAAGTCATAGACGAAGCAAATCTTCAAAACAAATCCGTATCGGAAGAAAGTGATACGGATTTGAAAGTAAAGACAAGGACGGGTGTCTTCATAGGTGAAAAGAATAAAAAAAGCATTGTCTATTATGGTATCCCCTATGCAAAACCTCCCGTCGGAGAGTTGAGGTGGAAAGCTCCCGAGCCGCTACCGTCATCGGACGAGGTATTTGAGGCTGAAAACTTAGGCGCTTCCGCCGTACAAGTTGAACACAAGGGCGTGATATTAAAAGAGCATAGGCAAAGCGAGGACTGTCTTACTTTAAATGTTTTTGTAGGTCGTGGATCGAAGAAAAGGAAGAAACCCGTTATCGTGATGTTCCATTACGGCGATTTTTCTTACGGCGGTTCTGCCGATCCGCTCATATACGGCAAAAACCTTGTGTCGGAACATCCCGATATTGTGTATGTAAGCTTTAATTATCGTCTCGGTATTTTTGGCTTTGCGGATTTTTCGGAAGTTCCGGGCGGCGAAGCATATCCCGATGCGTTGAACCTCGGCGTGCTCGATCAGATCGCCGCACTTGAGTGGATAAAAGAAAATATATCGGCATTCGGTGGCGATCCGAATAAAGTCACCGCACTTGGCTTTGAATCGGGAGCAACTTCCGTTTGTATGCTTGCAACTTGTGAAAAAGCGAAGGGCTTATTCCAAAAAGCTTTTGTATTTAACGGCAATCCCGAATTGATAAACAATATACCGGATTGTTCGCGAGATGTGGTAAAGGAGCTGATGGAGGAAACAAATTCATCGACGATGGAGGATCTTTTGCGGCTCGATACCGAAACGCTTAAGAATGTATCTCAGAAGATTTGGACGGATTTGAGCTGGCCGACATACAGCAAAGATTTGTGCCCGAAAAATGTATACGACAGCTATCGTGACGGAGATGTTTCTGCCATAGATTTTGTTGTGGGAATTCCGAGCAAAGAAAGCAAGGTATTGCGTTCTTTCATGGGAAATAAAAAGTTTAAAGAAGCTATTGAGTTGACCCTTGAGGAATTTCAAAATACAATTGAATATTATTTTGGTGAATACGAACAACTGTTTTTAAAAAAAGAGGAAGATGCCAAACAGCTTCTGACGGAGCAAGAAAAGCTTTTGGACAAGTGGAATATACTCTCAGCCGTTCGCTGTGCCGAAATGCTTTATAAAGGAGGAAATAATGTACATCTCATTTATTGGGATGAGGAGCCTCTTTTAAAAGATTTGGGCTCCGGTTCTGTGGATATGGCTGCTTCACTTCTCGGAAACAGCGAGGAATTACAGATGTACGGAAACGTTCTTAATAAAGACCTGTCCGAGATATTGCAAAGCTTTTTGTGTAAATTTGCAAGTGGAAATGCCATGAAATTGTATCACAACGAAATAATAGGAGTAGACGAATTGTATTGGGGAAAATTCCCGAATGCACTCATTGTTAAAGATGAGAAGATACGTTGTGTCAAGCTGGAAAACAGAAAGATGAAACGTTGAGTGTCGATTTGTTTTTTTGGCTTTTTTGTAAATTTAATGCACATGCGGCAGGTTTACCTGCCCGCATTGTGTTTAAACCGCTTTTTTAATAAAAATCATAAAAATGTTAAAATAGAAGATCCTTTTTTTACATAAATTGTAATAAATAACACTTGCATTCTACTTAGCTTTATGCTATAATCCTGTCGTTACGTTAAAGGCGAATGCCAAAAAGTATCGCCGACAGAAAGAGGTGTAAGAAATGAAGGAAGGTATTCATCCCGAATATTTTCAGGCTAAGGTTAAGTGCAACTGCGGTAACGAGTTCGTTTTAGGCTCAACCAAGGAAGAGATCAGAGTCGAGGTTTGCTCCAAATGTCATCCCTTCTATACAGGTCAGCAGAAGATCAACGATGCCGGTGGTCGTGTTGAGAAGTTCAACAAGAAGTACGGCAGAAAGTAATTTTAGCTTCAAAAGCCCATGGGTAAAGGTGCCTTATGGGCTTTTATTTCAACAGAGGTGATCGCATTGGGTATTATAAAAAGCATCATGTCTCTCTCGATTGAGGATGTCATATTATGTATGGCATTGGCATCTTTTATCACATATTTTATAGAGGTGGGGCTTCGTGTAAGGGCTTTGAAGCGTGAAATGAAGCTATCGGGCTCTCCCACAAAGGATGTGGCACAGGTGATGAAACGCTGCTACACCTTGTTCCCCATAGAAAAAATAGTATTTAAAGGGCAAACCTACCAAAGAGGTATGCTGGTAAGACTTACCACTATGTCGAACAATAACTTTGAAGGCGAATTTATCGGCGGAAACATAATGAATATGATATGTATCAAAACCGGTAAACAAATAATCGCCCATGAAGTGCAAAACATCAAAAGTCTGACAATTATTAAAAACAATGTATAAAATCAACCCCCGATGTCATATCGGGGGTTGACTGCTTGTTGGTTGTAATAATTGATGAGAGTGACGATGTTATGTCTATTAAGGAAACGCTGATTATTCGCTTAAGGCAGATTTGAGATAATGTTATCACATATAACTAAAAGATCCAAGGGCATAGCCATTAGCTATGTAGTGATGCAGTATGAGGTAATATTAGCCAAATGTGCGAATGATTAATTAAATCATTGTTTTCTTAATTGAAAAAAGTAGATTGAAAAAATATATAAGGGGGAAGTAACTTAAGTCATATATTCAAACTAAAAAACAATGCAAAGAGAGTATGATTTTTGAAATTTCTTGAATAATTTTAGAGTATGTGGTAGAATAAGACAGTTGAAAGCCTTAATTTATACGGAGTGTATTTATGGAAAGAGTTGTTGAGGGGATAGTTGAGAGGGTCTCTTGTCATTTGGAGGAATCCGGGTTTTCCGTGTTTGAGATAGCGGAGGACGGGGGCAATATCTCCTTGGACTGCGATACTGTTACTTGTGTGGGGGTCGTGCCCGAGATAAATGTGGGCGAGAGCGTGCATATATACGGTACGGAGGTCGTTCACCCGACATACGGTCCTCAAATCAAAATTATTTCCATGACAAAAACGGAGCCCAAAAGTGAGAGGGCGATAGAGCTTTATCTTGCGAGCGGTGCGGTAAAGGGCATAGGGAAAACTCTTGCCAAAAGGATCATAAAAGAATTTGGAGTGGACACTCTTAAAGTAATAGATTCATCGCCGGACGAGCTTGTGAGGATAAAGGGCATAAGTCCCAAAAAAGCCGAGCAGATAAGCCTTGCCTACCATGAGCAGGCGGATCTGAGGAATGCGCTTTTGTTTCTTGCGGAGTACGGCATTTCGGCAAATTATGCACTTCGGATATATAAAAAATACAAAAGCAGAACACTTGATGTGGTTCGTTCAAATCCTTACGCCATTGCCGAAGATGTTTTCGGTATCGGGTTTAAAATTGCCGATAATATTGCCGAGAAGGTGGGCATTTCAAAAAGTTCGCCGTATAGGATAAAGGCGGCTGTAAGGTATGTGCTTAACGAGGCGGCGGCAAACGGTGATGTATATCTTCCCGTAGAGCTTCTTACGGAGAGAACGGCGGCGTTGCTTGCTTTAGAGCCTGAGCTTATAGCAAATGAGCTTGTGGACATGCACGTAAAGGGAAGTATATGGATAGACAAAAGTCCAGAAGGGCAGGCGGTCTACTTAAACTACTTTTACAGAGCCGAGACCTATGTTGCCAAAAAGCTGATAGAGCTTTCCGACACGTTGAAAGTCAAAAAGAACTATGATGCCAAGGTTTCCGCAATAGAAGCAAGGCAGGGTATGGACTTTGCAAGCGAGCAAAGAGAAGCTGTCATTGCGGCAATGCAAAACGGAGTGCTCGTTATAACGGGCGGTCCCGGAACGGGTAAGACGACCGTAATAAATGCGATCCTGGCACTTGCCGAGGCGGAGGGCAAGGAAGTTGAACTTGCAGCCCCTACGGGAAGAGCCGCAAAGCGTATGGAGGAAGCCACGGGACACAGTGCCCAGACGATACACAGGCTTTTAGGCATTAAATTTCTTGATGAAGACAAGTTAAGGCAGAGCTTTGAAAAAGATGAAGACAATCCAATAGAAGCAGATATCATAATTATAGACGAAAGCTCTATGGTAGATATAATGCTGATGAATTCCCTTTTAAACGCCGTTGCTGACGGTACAAGGCTCATACTTGTGGGAGATGCGGATCAGCTTCCGAGCGTAGGCGCGGGCAATGTGCTTAAAGATATAATTGCCTCCGATTGTATCAAGGTGGTAAGACTTACCGAGATATTCAGGCAGGCTCGGCAAAGTGCCATTGTTACCAACGCTCATAAGATCAATAAGGGTGAGTATCCCGATCTTGAAAACAAACACAGTGACTTTTTTATGATAAATCGCAATTCGGTGGAGTCTGTCACACAGCTTCTTGTGGAGCTTGTGGCGCAAAGACTGCCAAAGTATTTGAATTGCACGGCGCAAAAGGGTATACAGGTGTTAACCCCAATGCGTAAATCGCCGCTTGGAGTTGCCGCTTTAAACGAGGTGCTTCAAAAGGCGTTAAATCCTCCTCACCGCAATAAAAACGAGCATGAACACGGAAGTGTCGTTTTCAGAGAGGGCGACAAGGTCATGCAGATAAAAAACGACTATGAGCTTCAATGGAAGGTCGTTTCAAACGGTAAAATTATCGACGAGGGTGTCGGTATGTATAACGGTGATGAGGGTATAATCAACTATATAGACAAAGAAGAAAAATTTATAGAGGTCATTTTTGACGACAATAAGGTAGTTCATTATGACTTTACACAGCTTGACAAGCTTGAATTAAGCTATGCGGTCACGGTGCATAAAAGCCAGGGCAGTGAGTACAAGGCGGTGGTCATGCCTTTGCTTGGAGGTCCCGATATGCTTATGTCGAGAAATCTTTTATACACGGGGCTGACGAGGGCGAAAGAGCTTGCGGTAATAGTCGGACTTCCCGTATGTGTAAGAAAAATGGTGGACAATAACAAGGAGGTAAACAGATACACACAGCTAAAACAAAAGCTTGTTGCTTTTAATGAGTTGTAGTATCCGCAAGAGGTGGAAAATGAGTTATTTGGAGATAAAATCCGTTAAAATAGGTGAGGGGATCCCGAAGGTATGTCTTCCCATAGTTGGGCATACTCAGTACGAGATAATATCGCAGGCGATGACGATCGCGGCATTAAAGCCCGATATAGTGGAATTCAGAGCCGATTGGTTCGATGATGCGTTTTCCTTTGATGTGACATTTGACATACTCAAATCCGTCAGAAGGCTTTTACAATACACACCCTTGCTTTTTACCTTCAGAAGGAAGGAAGAGGGCGGTGTAATGCCCGCAAATACCAATGAATATGTAGATATAAATACCGCCGCACTTGAAAGCGGACTCATAGATATGATAGATCTTGAGCTTTTTGCGGGAGAAAATGTGATAATACCTTTATTGGAGCTTGCAAAAAAGAAAAACGTAAAAACGGTCGTATCCAATCATGATTTTGAAAAGACACCCGACCTTGATATCCTTGTGGAAAGACTTATGAGGATGATCAAGATAGGTGCGGATATTCCCAAGCTTGCCGTTATGCCGAACAACAATAAGGATGTGCTTACTCTCCTTGAGGCGACGGATGCCATACATACGGCATATCCCGATATACCTATCATTACAATGAGCATGGACGGAAGAGGTATGGTAAGCAGAATATGCGGGGAGATATTCGGCTCAAGTGTGACTTTCGGTTGTGCAAGAAAGGCATCTGCACCCGGTCAGATAGAGGCAGATGAGCTTGAAAGGGCTATAAGGATAGTTCACGAAAACCTTTTGGAAAAACCTGTTTGATAGATTTTGATTATGAGAAAAACAATTGCTTTGTTTGCTCTGTTTCTTCTGCTTTGCGGTTGTAATTCAAAGGACGTTCAAATAAGTGTGAGCGACAATGAGTCGGCGCAAAGTTCCGAGATCAAGCTTGCCGATATTAAGCAGAAGCAGGGAGCGTACAAGATAGGTATAATTCAATATTCGGATGCTTCCGAGCTTGAAGAAGCAAGAAGAGGTTTTCTTGCGAGTATGGACGGATCGGGGTTTAAAAGCGGCGAGAATCTGTATATAGATATACAGTACGGCTATTCCGATGAGGAAAGAGTGGCGGATGTTGCCAAAAAGTATGCGCTTGAAGGCAAAAATCTTGTGGTGACTTTTTCCGAGCAGGCGGCAGAGGCGGCATCAAAGCATATTCACGGCACGCCCGTGCTTTATTGTGTTGCATCGGGCGGCAAGTTCGGCACAAATGTCACCGGAGTAAGCGACAGTGTTGAACCTTCCGCACATGCGGAGCTTATAAAAAAGCTTGTGCCCGAGGCGAAGAAAGTTGCGGTAATGTACTGCGTGAGAGAAAAGCGAGCCGCAGATATTGCCGAAAACTTTGCTGCGGGTGCAAAGGCGTATGAGCTTACGGCAGAGAAAAAGCCGATAAATACTTTTGAAGATATTGAACAAACCGCAAGAAGTTTGAAAGGCAAATACGATGCCGTATTTATTCCGTCCGACAATACGTTTTCAAATGCCGAAGCCATTGCATCGGTAAAAGAGCAATCAGATCTTCCGGTGTTTGTGGGAGATAAGGGGATGGTCGAGTACGGAGGAGATGCGGCTGTCGGTATAGATTACAACAGGCTCGGAACTCTTGCGGGCGAAATGGCGGGAAAGATTTTGAGAGGAGCAAAGCCTTCGCAGCTTGCTCCCGTAAAGGTGGAGTATCCCGTATATTATGTGAGAGAGGGCTCGTTTTTTGTGCCCGAAGATATAAGGACAAGAGTGATTACAATAGGGTGAGGAATATAGTGGTTTAAAGGGGGAGGAATGGTGATACATTCCTCCTTTGTGTAATTGTGTGGTGACTGTATGTTAAAGGTTTCCGAATTTATCGTAAATAAAAGAAAAGCATTTTATATGATATTTGTTATTGCTCTTGCGTTTTGCATAGCGTGGATCCCAAAGGTAAAAGTTAACAACAATATTGCTTCTTACCTTCCTTCCACTACCGAGACAAAAAAGGGCCTTAACATAATGGAAGAAGAGTTTGTGACCTATGCGGCGACAAAGGTAATGGTGAGCAACATCACGTATGATACCGCCGTGGAGCTGAAAGAAAAAATGCTCACAGTGGAGGGTGTTAAGGATATCGTTTTTGACAACGACAGAGAGCATTATAAGTCTTCCAATGCTCTTTACGAGGTATCTTTGGATTATACGGATGAGTCTATGCTTGACAAGGAGCTTGATACCTGCGATGCCATAAGGGAAATGCTCTCCGAATATGATGTGTATGTTTATTCGGATACCATAGATGATATGCCGAGGGTACTTAACGAGCAAATGAAGGTCATTATTTCGCTTGCGGTACTCACCGTTGTGGCGGTGCTTTTGTTTACATCCCGCTCCTTTATGGAAGTGCCCGTATATCTGGTGGTGTTTGGTACGGCGGCACTTCTTAACATGGGTACAAACTACCTTATGGGCGAAATATCCTTCATCACAAAATCCATAGCGGTATGTCTTCAGCTTGCCCTTGCCATAGACTATTCCATCATTCTTTCGCACCGTTTTACTGAGGAAAAGGAAAATGGGCTTGACAAGCACGATGCGATCGTTGAGGCGCTTTCAAAAGCGATAGTTGAGATAAGCTCTTCGTCGCTGACCACCGTTTCGGGTCTTGCGGCACTTATCGTAATGCAGCTGCAGATCGGAAAAGATATGGGTCTTGTAATGTGCAAGGCGATACTTTTTTCGCTTATATGTGTGTTTTTCCTGATGCCCGGTCTCTTGCTCGGCGCATCCGATTTGATAGACAAAACGGCTCACAGATCCTTTGTACCGAAGATCACGCTTTGGTGTAATATGGTACTTAAAACAAGGCATATTGTTCCGTTTGTGTTTGCGGTAGTGGCGATAGCGGGAGCGGTGTTTAGTAATATGACCGCATATAGTTTTGATGTTACCGATTTGGGTACGACCCGTCCCACGTACGGCTCGATCTCTCAAGAAAAGATAAATGAAGCTTTCGGTATGTCTCATCAAATGGCTGTTGTGGTACCGGGAAGAGAATACGATATACAAGGCGCGATACTGTCCAAAATATCGGAGCTTGATCATATTACAAGCGCAACGGGTCTTGCAAACACAGAGGCAAAAAACGGAGTGATGATCACCGATAGACTCAACGCAAGAGAGTTTGCAGAAATGATGGAAATGGATTACAGCTCCTGCAAGGTGCTTTACAGAGCCTACGGAGTGGATAACGAACAGTACGGAGCTATCTTTAATGATATAAACGATTACCGTGTATGTGTTATAGATATGATCAAGTTCGTTCACGACCAAATGGACTACGGAGTGATAAATCTTGATGAGGACGATGAACAGGAACTGAACGACAATTATAATGATTTGCTTGAGGGTCAGGCTCAGCTTGAGGGCGACAACTGGTCAAGACTTGTGTTCACATACGATGTGCCCGTTGAAAGTGAAGAGGCATACAGACTTATAGAGCAGGTGCATGAAATTACGGACAAATATTATCCCGATACCATTGTGGCATGTAATACCGTAAATGCAAGAGATCTGAAAGGCTCGTTCGGAGTGGATAACCTTAAGATCTCGATCCTTACGGCGCTTGCGGTGCTCATTATCTTGATGTTTACGTTTAGCTCGGTTTCCCTGCCTGTTATTCTTGTTGCGACCATACAAAGCAGTATATGGATAAACTTTACCGTGCCCTATCTTACGGGAGAGGCGCTTTACTTTATCGCTTATCTCATAGTCAGTTCGATTCAAATGGGTGCGACCATTGATTATGCCATTGTTGTTACCAACCGTTACGTACAGCTTAGAGAGGACGGACCGCTTAATGCCGCAAGAGAAAGTCTGGAACAGGCGTTTCCCACGATATTGACATCGGGATTCATACTTTGCGTGATAGGTATGCTTATAGGCGTGGTATCCACAGAACCCATTATATCGGGTCTCGGTATATGTTTGGGAAGAGGTACCTTTGTATCTATAATGCTGGTAATGATCGTGTTGCCGCAGCTTTTGATAATGTTTGACAAAATTATAGGCAAGTCGTTCTTTGATATAAGTTCACGGATCAAGGTCGGTTCCCCTCTTGTCAATAAAAAAGGTATCATATATGCAAACGGCAGGATAAACGGCTATGTTTGCGGTTACATTGACGGTGAGTTCAACGGACTTATAAGAGGAGATATAAATGCGAGAGTCAAAGGCGGCTCGGAGGATTTGGAAGATGAAAGCGAAAAAACGGCTGAGTAGCTTTATAACGGCGGTAATGCTTGTGCTGACAAGTGTAAATACGGTAAAAACAGAGTCCGTTCAAACGGTGCTTTCCACTGCCGATGATGTGGTAAATTTTACATCGGGCTGTATATCCGACAGTTATTCCATAGGCAGAGAGTTTATTCTGATGAATGATATTGATATGGAAGGCTATACTTTTAAGTCGGCTGCTCTTTTTTGCGGTCGGTTTAACGGAAACGGACATACCATAAGTAATATAGATCTGTCTACACGAGGCGAAGATACGGGATTTTTTGCCAAAATATCATCCGGTGCAGTGGTTGAAAACCTTAACATAGAGGGAAAGGTCAAGACCGTTGAGATTGATAATTCCACTTCCGTAAGTATAGGAGATATTGTCAATAAAGTTGCCTCGGAAGCGGGATATACGAACGAAATTGACGATATTAATACTAACATAGTAGGTACAGTGGGCATATTATCTGCGGTAAACGAAGGTAAAATACTTAACTGTAACGTCTCGGGAGATTCGAGAGGTGTTAAGGGCGTTGGCGGTTTGGTAGGTACCAATAAAAGAGAAGGGCTTATCGAGGGCTGTGTGAATGATGCAGAAGTCAGCGGCGACAGTATGGTAGGTGGTATTGTCGGCAAGAATATCGGCAGAATACGTAAATGTAAAAACAGAGGTATCATAAGCAAAGAGACCGATGAAGACGGTGCAAACATAGGCGGAATAGCGGGCTTTAACGACGGTGTTACGGAGCAAAGCGAAAACAGTGCCAATGTGGGCTGCAAGGGCTTTGGCGTAAATGTTGGCGGCATAGTCGGCAAGCAGAGCGGAGTTGTCGATGAATGTGTAAACTATGCAAATGTCAGCGGCAGGAAAAACGTCGGCGGTATACTCGGTATGTTTGTGCCTTATTCGGATTCGGCTACCGCGTCCGAACTTATCAAGGACAATATTCGTTCCGAAAGGGAAAAGCTTGATGACGATATTGAAGAGATAAAAGATAAACTGAGCGACAAAGTAGATGAACTTCTTGACGGGAAGGGCTTTTTCTCAAGGCTTTTTGAGGATGAGGACGGAAATCCCGGGATATTGGCACCCAACGGCGTGCTTGCCAAAAATTCCACAAGGCTGACGGACAAACTTATAGAATCGCTTGATAAAGTGGATGACAGTTCGGAAGCAACACGCAAGGCACTTGATTCCACAGCCGATGCACTTGATAAGGTCGGAGATGCATCCGATAAAATGGCAAATTCCGTTGATAAGATAACGGATTCGGTAGAAGCCAATTCAAAAAGCCTGGACGGGCTTATAGAAAAGGCAAACGATTCTATGGGCAGACTTACCGACTCATCTGTGTCGTTAAGTGATAAGGCAAAGGAGGATCTCGGCAGGCTAAATTCATCCGTGACGGATGCCGTTGATTCTTTTAAGTCTGTTACCGACGAAGTGAACGAGGCGACGGATTCCGTGGAGGAACTTCTCAATACTCTTGACGATTCGGCAGAGCTTGGGATTGACGACAGGAAAAGGATCATAGACGAAGCCATAGAAAAGCTTGACTCCATAGATACCGACAAAATAGACGACACGCTTAAAAAGCTCGGTAACGCAAGCGAGGACATCGGAAATTCGATAAAAGATTTGAATAACGGTATATCAAGTGACACGAGTGATCTTGTGTCGGATATAACGGCACCGCTCAAAACTTTTAAACGAATTGTGGATGATTCCGCTTCCGAGCTGAACAGGATCAAAACAAGGATCGCATCTATGAAGGAGCGACTTAAAAAGCTCCGTGAAAATATCAAAGATGATGTTGATGAAAAAGTTTCAAACATCGTCAATACCGCATGGCTCGATCCTTTTACGGTGGATGTATATGCGGCAGAGGAAATATCCGAAGACAATGACGTTAAGAACATTGTTGATAAAATTATAGACGGAGAGACTCTTCAAGATGCCGTTAAGGATGTTATCAATATAGATATATCCCTGTACAGACAGGTTGGAGGAGAGGATGCCGATAATGCTCTTGTAAGGTATTGTATAAATAACGGCAGTGCCTATGCCGACAGCTGCGGCGGCGGAATAGTGGGCTTTATGGGTGTTGAATCTCTTTTTAAGCAGGGTGAGGAGCTGACATTCAGCGACGGCACGCCTTTTACGGACGGTATGAGTATTAAAGCCGTAGTTGAAGAATGTGTGAACAAAGGCAGTGCAGAGGTCAAAAAGGACAATGTCGGAGGTATAGTCGGCAGTTTTGATATGGGAATAGTCAAAAATTGCCTTGATAACGGAAAGCTGAATTCCACCGAGGGAGGCTTTGTCGGCGGTATCGCAGGCTACGCCATTGCCGAAATAGAAAAATGTGTGGCTATATCCGAACTCGGCGGAAAGAGTGACGTAGGCGGAATAGTAGGCAAGGGCAGAGATATAACCCTCTGTTATGCCATGCCTACCGTTGTGGGCACTCCCGAAAGAGTAGGTGCTGTGGCGGGAAGCGCAGACGGCACCGTGACCGATAATTATTACATAGACGAAGGTTTGGGCGGAATATCGGGCGCAGGCTACGGAAAGAGTGCTGAGCCTTTAAAGCCGTCCGAAATGGTTGGAAGAGGTATACTTCCCACAAAAATGGAAGGTTTTACCGAGGAAGATTGGTTTATGCAGGAGGGGGACAGTTATTTGCCCCAAATAAGACCGCTTGCCGAAAACACGGCAGTGAGTGTCGGCGCAGTTATTAAACAGCTTTCTTCCGAATGTGCGTTATTTCATTTTAAAGCCGACTTTATGCTTGACGGTAAGGTCATAAAGACGATAAATGCCGAGTACGGAAGTGTTCTTTCCCAAACCGATATTCCTCAGCTTGAAAAAAGAAACGGATTCACCCCTCATTGGGATAAAGACATAACCAAACCGATACTCAGAAACACAGTATTTACGGCGATCTACGAAGATGCTACCATGACGGTATCTTCGGGCGAAGAACCGCCCGTTATGCTTGTAGAGGGCAATTTCTCCGAAGGCAGTGTGCTTAATTACGAAAAAATAGAAACGGACGATTCATATAAAGGTTATGATGCAAGAGCAACATATTCCTTTACCATAACTCCGTGGAACAGTACGATCGGCACTATAAAAGTTCACATCAGAGATGAAAAGGGCGATGCGATAGGTGTGAGATCAAATGACGGAAATAAGGTAATTCAAGCAAAAAGAGAAGGCAGCTACCTTGTGTTTGAACTTGATAAACCCGAGAGCTTTACAGTGCTGAAAAAACCTACGGATATAAAGAGATATGTTCTAATTGGTTTCGGAGCAGTGATAGTATCCGCTCTTTTCATACTTTTCCTTCGCAGGATAGGAAAGAAGAGAAAGGAAATGTATGAGAGGATCGAAGGAAATGAGTAAGAG
>CAMOYW010000006.1 GCA_946630405.1 uncultured Clostridia bacterium
TCAGCGGTTACGAGCGGAGATTATCAGCGATATTATATGGTCAACGGCAAAAGATACAGCCACATTATTGACCCCGACACGCTCTATCCCGCAGAACAATACGCGTCCGTTACGGTCGTGTGCGACAGTTCACTTACTGCAGATATGCTGTCTACCGCTATATTTATTTTGCCAAAAGACAAAGGTATCGCTCTTGCCGATAAATATAACGCAAACCTTTACTTCATCTTTAAAGACGGAAGTGAAGAAAAACATTTACAAAGTAATTAATAAAGTCAAGGTGTAACCGAAGACTTATTAAAATACTATTTAAAAAACGGAGGTTTACAAATGAAGAAATTCTTAGCGGAATTCAAGGAATTTGCCTTAAAAGGCAATGTAATGGACATGGCTATCGGTGTTATCATCGGTGCCGCTTTCGGTAATATCGTTACATCACTTACCGACAACTTTATCAACCCCATCATAAAGGTTGTAACCGGCGGAACGGGTGATGACGGTGTTGCGATTGGCGGAGTTTTCAAAATAGCGGGTGTAGATTTCAACTACGGCGCTTTCCTTTCCGCAGTCATCAATTTCCTTATCATCGCATTTATTCTTTTCCTTATGCTTAAGGCTATGAATAAGGCAATGGCCATCGGCAAAAAGAAAGAGGAAGATGCCGCACCCACAACAAAGGAATGTCCTTTCTGCCACTGCGACGACCTTCACCTTGAAGCAACCCGTTGCCCTCACTGCGCAGGCGAGATCAAAGCTGTAGAAGCATAAAATTATTAACAATTCGCCACTTGAAATGGCACTTACCAATATGTAAGAAACGAAACAAAGGAGCTGTGATGTTTTCACAGCTCCTTATTCATTGTTCGCAAGGCATTGTAAAGGAAGAATCCATTGCCTTTTTGATTGTATATATCGTATCCAAACTTGTCAGCTTGCCGTCTTCATCGACATCGGCGTACTTTTTCCATTCGTTCGTTTTATTTTGTATGGGTAAATATAAAGAACCGTCGTGAACGTATTTTAAGATAAGAGCGGTATCGGAATTTGTGACGAAGCCGTCGTAATCCACGTCGCCGTAAACATAACGATACTGTTCCCATATCTCATCCAAATATTTTCGTCTGTCTGCCGCATATTGACGCACCATATCCACCGATTCCAAAAAATCTTTACCGCTTCTGTCACCAAATACACAGTATTGTCTTCCTCCGTATGTATGCCACCTTTTGTTGCTCATTTCGGCGGAAGGTTGAATGGTTTTCGCAAAGTTTGTAAGCCCCGAATTTGAACTGCTTATATATGAATTCAATACGGGAGCAAATTTATCATACCAAACTCTTGCCACACGGTTTTTATATTCGAGCTTTTTGTACATTTTACCGAGCCAGTTCACACCCTCGGTAGGCAGACCGCTTTCGGGAGTATTGTCTTTTGAGTAGCCGTTTATGGGGAAATATGCCGCAAACAAATTGTCCGTACTCAGCGACCAGCCCCAGTCACCTTCGGAATTTGTTACGCTCCTTGCAAACGTTCCGTAAGCAAGGTCAAAATCCCAAGCGGGACCAAAATGAAGCTTACCGTCTCCCGTCAGATCGGAATCTTTCCACATATAAAAGCTTGAAGCACCTGCATCGACATTCATGGAAAACTCCTGTATGATATATGCCGTCGCAAGCGAATCAACATCCATATAGTCGCTATAATGCTTTCCGAGCGAATTATAACCCGTATCGGAATAAATGGCATCTTCAAGTTCCTGCATAAAGCCCGCAATATAGCTGACCTGCTTTTGAGATGCGATCTCGGGTCCGTCTATCTGTACCGCCTGACCTCGCTTTGTTACAAAACCGCTTTCCGCTTTATAGCCGTATCTGTTCCACTGCTGGAACTGCAAAAGATAACCGCCCGTTATATCGGCAGGATCGTTAGGTATATCATAGCACTTATAGCTGTTCACCTTACAATCGTTCACACTGTTCGCACCCACCACTATACGAGGGTATTCGTCAAGCGCTTTTTCGTTAAGCTTTTCGGTCGCCTCTTCAAGGTCTCGAATGTTCAGCCTCGTTTTCTGTATCTGTATACGCTCACAAAGCTGATACATGCCTCTATACGACCCGTCCGCATATAGATCCACAAAAGTTGAATCTATTGCATACTCCATGCCTGCTTTTCTGCTTAATTCCATAGTGAAATAGTTCCTCAGCATGGAATGATCCAAATAATTTGATATAAGCATCCACTTTTTTGCCTTGCCCATACCGTAAAGATCTGCTTTTTGAGGAAGTTTAAAATTGTACGGCTTTTTCTTGCTGTAACTCCACGATGAATTACCGTGAGAGGTTATTTTCTCAAGCGGTCCGTCATACTGCACCCGTCCTCTTGTATCAAGCATAATGGCATTTCCCGTTTCAACGAGATTTCCGTTTTTATCAAGCGCATCAAGACCGCCCGTGGATGTGGAAAGGTAAATACAGCCGAGATTTGATTGCATGACTATCAGCTTTCCGCAATCAACTCCTCCTACGGTAATGTTATACTCATTTTTAATAAGAGATACGAGGGAACCCGAAGTTATCTTCATATCGTCAAGATAAACATCCGCATCTGCCTTATAAGTGATCATAAGCTTGCTTCTGTTTGCCGTTGCGGGAAGATAAAGGTATCTGTTATCCTCCCACTCGTTGTACTGCCAATCGGTGTAATCAAGATCGGTCTGCACAAGCGGCGATATGTTTCCGACATGAAAATATTCAACGGGTATATTTTCATACAGCTTTGTTTCGCTTTCTTCGGTGTCTGCCGCATAGGCATAGACCCGCTCTTCCTCGCGCCTTGCCCACTCGGGTATTTCCTCTGCATATATGGGTACGGTAAATACCTGTATCAATATCAAAGCAAATAATACTATGCTCGCTTTTTTCATTTATTTCCCCCATTTACGCAAAAATACATTCCAGGTCAATTGTTGAACTTACATATAAACACGGGCGGATCGTCATCCTTTTGTTTCATATAGGCTATTACGGTAGCAAGGTCTGCACACGGTTCAAAGTGTACGGGTTCATCCTTACCGTCTCTGAAACCTATAAATCTTTTACCCGTTGCGTTAAATTCCATGTATACAAATGGATATGCACCACACACATAATCTCCGTCTATTTTATCCTCATCACTCACCGAGGCACGAACTGCATCGGCTATATCTTTAAGATCTTCGGAAGAATAGATCTGCGCATAGTTTGCGATATTATAAACGGGCAAAAGACCAAGCTCCATATCAGGACACATATTGTTTATCTCCTGCTTGCTGTTGCCGTCCTTTTCCATATCCTTTTTGATAACGGTCCACTTGCTGCCGTTATTTGTGAGAGCATACTCTCTTATATCGGAGGTATCTTCAAGACTACCTACGACCACGACCGCATATCTGTCGTCATGTGCGATATGCTTAACATCATAAGGTGAAGGAAATGCCACCGCCTGCATAATAGCATTGTAATCCTCGCTTCCCTTTTTGGGATTTACCACATTACCGTGCGAGAATGAATACATAAGTCTGAGTGCCTTAAACTTTTCGGCATCTATAACTTCACCCTCAAATCCGTCAGAGGATATATAATACCCGTCCTTTGTATTAAATGCTGTAAAGGGTACAAGCTCCTTTCCCTGCTCGCTTCTTTCAAGCACCTTAGCAACATCTTCGGTACGAAGCAAAAGAAGCTCCGTATTGTTTATTATATCCTCGGATATATCCGTACCGTACTCATTTATTACATCTTTAACTGTTACTTCCGCATCCCTGAACATATCAAACATGGTACCGTATTCCGTAATTATGCCGTTTTCGTACCTGTGTGTGTTGTAGTAATCAGCCAGGTCTTTGTTAAATAAAGACATTTTTTCCTTATAGCTATCGTCAAATGCCACATCGGATGCACCTATTTTATACTCCACCACATTTTCTCCGTCTGCCTGCGGAACGGGTGCCGAGGTGTGCTTTTGAGAATACAAAAAAGCAAGACATATCACAACAACAGATATCAAACAAAAGGGTATCAGCAACTTATTCCTCATATTCATTCTCCTTATCCGCTATAACGTTATACACTCCGTCAAGTTCCTTTTTGTGCTTTTCGAGAAGCTCATTAATACTTTTTTCGTTTTCTTCTCTGCTCTCACTCATAGGAATACATACTTCCCATACGGGGTTGTATTCACTGTCCAATATCTCCACTTCGAAAGGTGCAAAAACCTCCTCATCGTAGTAATCATACACGGCAGTGTATTCCCAGTCCTTAAGGTCACGCTCGGTGGTAAGTCTCAGGTGAAGTTTTAAGCCCTCTTCCTCCTCGGTGGCAAATACATTAAGTATATAATCCTCGTTTTTTTCGATACTCAGAGTTTGAAGCTCTTTTTCAAGAAATCCCGTTTCTTTATTTTTAAGCATTATCACTATCACTGTATCCATATCAAACCTCGCTCCATTTATGCCTGTGCAATTCCCCTTCGGTAGTAAGACCCTTAAATCCTTGTTGCCTCAATGCCTCATACAACACTATCGCCACGGAATTACTCAGGTTTAGGCTTCTGCAATTTTCAAGCATAGGTATGCGCACACAGCTTTTCCCGTATTTCATCAGTATTTCTTCGGGAATACCTCCGCCCTCACTGCCAAACATTATAAAATCGTTTTCCTTGTAGCTTACCTCGGTATATGTTCTTTGAGCCTTTGTGGATGCCATAAAAATACGGGCATCGGGATTTTTTAAAATAAAATCCTCAAAATTATCATAATAATGGACATCAAGATTCGTCCAATAGTCCATCCCAGCCCTTTTTAAAGTTTTATCGTTTATGACAAAGCCAAAAGGTCTTATGAGATGAAGTGAAGATCCCGTAGCAACACAGGTCCTTCCTATGTTGCCAGTATTTTGAGGTATCTCGGGTTCATGCAATACTATATTCATATGGATTTCACCGTAAATTCAAGTTCTCCGTTTTTATAATACGCTCTCGGAACTCTCTTGCTGTAGTTACAAACTATCTCGTAATTGATCGTACCGCTGAGTTTTGCTATCTCCTCGGCGGATATTTCCAATCCGTCCGCTTTTCCCATAACGGTAACGGGCGTTCCCATTTCAACTCCCGGGATATCCGTTACATCTATCATCATCTGATCCATGCACACATTTCCCCTTATGGGAGCATAGTGTCCGTTCACTATCACCCTGCCCTTATTTGAAAGCACTCTCGGATAGCCGTCCGCATAACCTATGGGCAAAGTGGCAATGACCTCGGGCTTATCGGTGATATATTTTCTTCCATAGCCAATGCTCGTACCCGCAGGAACTTTCTTAACAAAGCTCACCTGTGTCCTTACGCTCATAGCGGGATGAAGCTCAATGCTTTTTGTCACCTCATCGCTCGGATATAAACCATATATGATAACTCCCGCCCTTACCATATCAAGCTGATATTCGGGCATATCAAGTATAGCTCCGCTGTTTGCGCAGTGTCTTATAAGCCCCTTATGACCTCTTGCCTCAAGTCCGTCCGTCATATAGCGGAATTTTTTGTACTGCTCTATCGTAAAGCTTTTATCCGCCTCATCCGCCGTGGAAAAATGTGTAAATATGCCCGTCACCTCAATATAAGGCAAAGCAAATATCTTTTCTATTTCCTCAAAAGAGCTTTCATCCGGACTAAAACCTATCCTGCCCATTCCCGTATCTATCTTTAGGTGAACAAGAGCTTTTTTGCCGACTCTTTCTCCCGTTTCGGACAGAGCCTTTGCCATATCGTAGCTGTATACCGTTTGTGTAAGCCTGTTCTTTATAATGGCTTCAAGCTGTGCATTTACTGTATTTCCGAGGATCAGCACAGGAACTCTTATACTGTTGTCCCTGAGCTGTACTCCCTCGTCACACGTAGCCACCGCAAGCTGATTTGCCCCGTTATAAAGGCAAACTTTCGCACACTCGAGTGCCCCGTGACCGTAGCCGTCCGCCTTGACAATGGCAAGAAGCTGAGTTTTGGGCTCTATCCTCTCTCTTATCTGCTGAATATTGAATGCTATCGCATCCAGATCTATATCTGCCGTTAATCTAAAAAAATCCATTTTAATTTCCCGCTTTGAAAAAAGGGCTGCACAACGCAAGCCCTTTAAATTCATTATGCATGCTCAATATCCGTATGATCCGATATTTCACTGTTTACCGTAACAAGGTCGCCAACTTCAAACTGATGTACGCTGTTGTGACCCGTCATTCTTGCAAAGTCCTTAAGTTCTTCAAGAGAACACGAAATGAAATTTGCCACCGCATCTGCCGATGTAGTGTTTTCATTGCCCGAATCGAGCGCAATAAGCGCTGACGACCCTATGGCAACGGCATCCGCTCCAAGTGCAAGTGCCTTGGCAAAATCAGCCGATGTCCTTAAACCGCCCGCTATTATAAGAGAAGTCTTGTATTCTATGCTCTTAAGGAACTTCACAGCTCTTGAAAGAGCAAATATTGCAGGCATACCGAGAGAATCTCTCATTATCTGAGGCGCACCCAAAAGTGCTCCGCCTCTTGCATCTATCGTAATAAAGTCGGGATTTGCCTGTACAATAAAAGCAAGATCCTTTTCTATTCTTCCGGTAGCTATCTTAACACCCACGGGAAGACCATCACTCTTATCTTTAAAATTATCCACAAGGCTCTTAAGGTCTTCTGTGGTGGATATGGTATACGCTCCCTTTCCGAGACTTATCTCAATGGCGTTACAGCTTTTAAGTGCCTCACTCGTCATAGAGAAATCTGCGGGACAGTCATATATAAACTTTCCGTTGCCCGTTGCATATACGCTCTCTGCCGAGCATATAGCGGTATTGACCCTTGCACAGCCCTCGGAAAGAGCCTGCTGTGCCTCTATCGGCATAGCTCCGTCCGACGAATGTGAAACAAAGAAAGGTCCGTTAAGAGCAAGGGGTATCCTCGCACTTTTTCCGATTATGGTCGTCGTGCTTACGGGCATATCGGGAGAAAGTGGCGGAGGATCGAGCTGTGAACCCAATATAAATATATCATCCCAGCTCGGTACCACAACACTTGACTTTCTTGTGGCAGGTGCCGAAACTCCCGTCTGCGCCATCACTCTTATCGCCTGAGTATAGTGTTCGCTTTCTACGGGCTTTATAAATTCCTCAACATAACCAAGCTCGGTATATTCCTCTTGTACGGGTGCGGGTTCAGGCTCAAACGCCGGCTCCGGCACGGGTTCTGCGCCGAAATCGGGCATAAGCTCGTCCACCGGTTCAAGTTCTTCAAATTCGGGCTCCGGCGTTTTCGGTTCAACGGGCACACCGTTTACAAGTAACTGAAATTCTTCATGCTGATGATGACATATAGGACAATTTGCCACAATGTCAAAACTCCCCATAACATCTTCATCATGTATATATCCGCATACACTGCATCTGTACTGAGACATTAATCTATCCTCCTCTTCGGAAACTATCGTAAATATCAACTTTCTTGAAATTTACAGTATAGTGTGGATCTATCATGAAAGGCAAAATGATCAGTCGTTCACGATATGATAAGGCTCATAAATAATCAGACTCAAACAAGTTTAAGTCCGATCATTAATTTGCTTAATATAAATCATAGATTGATTATAGCACACGGCTATCTAAAATGCAACACATAAAGGGGGTGTAAAAACAGGTTTTTCGCCAATTTGCAGCCGTTCTGCGCGTCACATAAAGCGGCAAAGAATGCAGACTCCATCTGCTCCTCAGCGAAAATGCGTTCTCCGCCTGCGGATTAAAATCTGCAACGCCAATATTGCTCCTGTAATTAATTATTTACATTGCCCTTTACAACTCATTATTTCAAAAGTTCGGCAAAAGGCTCGGTCTTATCAAGCTTTTCCCAAGGGAGAGCCACATCACTTCTGCCAAAATGGCCGTATGCCGAAGTCTGCTTATATATAGGTCTTCTCAAATCAAGAGTTTTTATGATCGCATCGGGTCTCAAGTCGAATACTTCTTTTATTTTATCGACTATAAGCTCTTCGGATACCTTCGCCGTACCGTATGTATTTATATATATGGAAAGGGGCTGTGCAACACCTATCGCATAGCTCAATTGAAGCTCGCATTTGTCCGCCACGCCGCTTGCAACAATGTTTTTTGCCACATATCTTGCCATATAAGCCGCAGAACGATCCACCTTTGTGGGATCCTTTCCACTGAAAGCACCGCCTCCGTGGCTTGCATAGCCACCGTAGGTATCTACAATTATCTTTCTTCCCGTAAGTCCCGCATCTCCCTGCGGTCCGCCTATTACAAACCTTCCTGTGGGATTGATATAGTATTTTGTGTTATCGTCAAGAAGTTCCTTTGGAAGTACTGCCTTTATGACCTTCTCGATAACATCTTTTCTGATGGTTTCATTGTCGACATTTGCACTGTGCTGTGTGGATATAACGACCGTATCTATCCTTTTGACCTTGTCATCATCATATTCCACTGTAACCTGACTTTTACCGTCGGGTCTCAAGTAATCAATTGTACCGTCTTTGCGCACGTCCGCAAGCCTTTTTGTAAGCTTATGTGCATAATATATGGGTGCAGGCATGTAGGTCTCGGTCTCGTTGCAGGCAAAGCCAAACATCATACCCTGATCTCCCGCTCCCGTATTGTTTTCACCCTCGCCCATTCTCGATTCGAGGGAGCTGTCAACACCCTGTGCTATATCGGGGCTTTGTCCCTTTACTGCGGTAAGCACGGCACAGCTGTCGCAGTCAAAGCCGTACTTTGCTCTGTCATAGCCTATTTCTCTGACCGTATCTCTTGCTATCTTATCAAGATCCACATAGCAGTTTGTGGTTATCTCGCCCGATATAAGTATCAAACCCGTTGTTGCAAAGGTCTCACATGCTACCCTTGCGTTGGGATCTTTTTCAAATATGGCATCAAGTACCGCATCGGATATTCTGTCACATATTTTATCGGGATGTCCCTCCGTGACCGACTCCGATGTAAAAAACTTCTTCATTTAAGTATACGCCTCCGCCTTGAAATCACTTCAATATATAATTATTTTCGCCTTCAAGCTCAAGTATTTCCTTACCAACCATATTTTTAAGCTGGATTATAAGATCCATACTGGGAATATCGTTTAAGGAATCCTGTATATTTCTGTAAGGCACAGCCTCGGTCTTATCGGAAAGGAATTCGTATATTCTCCTTTCAACAGGTGTAAGTTCAAGGCTTTCAAGCCACTCGTTCTTTTCTCTTTCAAGTTCCTTCTTTTCTTCGACCGCTTTAAGCTGCTGTTCTTTTGCACGCTTTCTGTCCTGCATATCGGAAAAGACCTTGTCCCTTATCATTATCTTGTCGGTGATCATACCCTCTTCGATGATCTCCTTTTCGACAAGCTCTTCAAGAGAAAGATATTTAACTGCTGTGCCCATTACCTCTATATGATATACAGAGGTATCCTCATTTCTGTCTTCAAGCATAGGGGAATTATTTTCATCCCACTTAAAGTAAGACACCTGTCTTGAAATGTTCTTTGTAACTCCCACAACGGCATCGGCACCGAAAGCCGCAGCCACTCTTCTAAGCTCGCAAACAGCCGCCACAAAAAATTGATCGTATTCATCAAGCTTGTCATCGGCATAAAGCTTTGCGTAGCCCGTTTCCCACTCAGTGCTTTCTCCGAGTTCGTTTTTCTCATCTATTATTTCCTGTATATAGGCAAGAAAGCCGTTTTCAAAAAGCTTGGTACCGGAAGAAAAAGCTCCGTCTCTACTTTTTGTAAAATGAACGGATACGGGACCTATCTCCTTATAAGGAGTGTCTATATTCGTCGTAGTGATCCTGATATTACTCATATATTTTACCTCATTTAAAAAATTACCTGCTATTTTACAACAGTCCTTCATAGTATAGCACACAAAATATTTTTTGTCTATTCTTTTTGTACTATAATTTATGTGATATTTTCCGTAAATATGCACAAATATACAATTGAAATAAACCATATATTGTGGTACAATAGCATTTTGGAAAATGTATTTAGAGAAAGGACCTTATAATGAAAAACAAAACACCTCTTATACTAATGGTGATCATAATAATTCTTGCGGGAGTTGCCATAGGCTCATTGAATATGTACAACGAGCTGAACACCCCCTACAAACAGTACAACGAGGCTATCGACCTTGCAAACAAGGGAGAATATATGTCCTCCATAATCATATTCAGAAACCTCGGGACTTTTAAGGACTCTGAAGCAAAGCTCAACGAGATCATAGAACATCTGAATCTTATAGATATACCCTCGGGCTTTAACAAGTTCTCTCACGATGACAATGCCGAAGGAATAAACGAAAAATACGGCACCAACGGAGAAAACACTCTTTTCGGGGAAAACGCACAATTCAGAAAAAGCTACCAAAATTTAGGTATAGTCAAATCATACAGCGGTGACATTGAATTCGTATTTAACACGGGCAAACTTGAAAGCGTGGGTTGGAGCTATACCAACTGCGACAAAGCCGCATTTGAAGATATAAAAGAATACCTGAACGCCAATTTGGGACCGGCTACCGAAGAAACGGAACAAACTTTCTCAAACGGCACATCGGGTTACCTGCTGACATGGCCAACCGTTTCCATAACATTAACGGCACAAAAAAAGAGCGAAGAAATGTACTCTCTTACACTTAAAAAGGAATATTTCTGATGGCGGAAGAATTAAAAAAATGTATAAACACCTACAATGACATAGCTCTTTCGGACATTCCACAAAGCGAAAAAGAAAAACACAGGCAAATTCTACTTGTAAAGATCGGCTTTTTTCAGCATGAAAGGCTCATACACCTTATAGTGACCGTGACCTTTGCCATTCTTGAAATGCTTGCATTCATGTACACCACTTTTATGCCAAGTGTGGGAGCATGTGTCTTTACGGCGCTTATACTTATACTTCTCGTTCCCTATATATGGCACTATTACAAACTTGAAAACGGAGTGCAGGCACTGTATCGAATATACGATAAACTTGAGGATAACAAATGACTGTCGGAATAATCGGACTCGGACTTATAGGCGGCTCTGTTGCAAGGGCGCTCAAAAAAAACACCGATCACAAAATAATAGCCATGAACAGAAGCGAGGCATCGGTCAAGCTTGCTTATAAAGAAGGCGTGATAGACGAATATACGCTTGGCGATCTTTCCGCTTTTTCTGAATGTGACGTAATATTTATATGCACATCAGTAGACAAGATAGTTCGATTTGCCGAGCTTTTAAAAGAGCATATAAAAAAAGACTGCCTTATTACGGATGTGGGAAGTACCAAAAGCGGGATAGTTAAAGCCATGAAAGACGTTCCCGTAAACTTCCTCGGAGCGCATCCTATGGCAGGATCCGAAAAATCGGGCTACACCGCTTCAAACGAACATCTGCTTGAAAATGCTTACTATATAATTACTCCAACGAGTAAAAACACCGACGAACAAATAAACAAGCTTAAAGAGCTTATAACCTCAATGGGTGCGATCCCCATAATACTTGACTGCGAACACCACGACGCTTGCGTAGCAGCCATCTCTCACCTGCCCCACATCGTTGCTTCGGTGCTTGTAAATACAGTGGCTCAAAACGACAAAAGAAACGATATGCGAATACTTGCGGCAGGCGGATTTAAAGACATCACAAGGATCGCAAGCTCTTCGGGAGAAGTCTGGAGCAGTATATGCGACGAAAACAGAGAGGAAATACTTAAAATACTTTCACAATTTTCCCGCAACATCGAGATCGTATATGACCGGTTAAAAAACGGTAGATCTCTTGCTCCCATGTTTAATGACGCAAAGCAATACAGAGATGGCATAGACGAGAGCAAGCACACAAGAGATTCAAACAATTCCGTAAAAATATCCGTTGCGGATGAAGTGGGTGTGATAGCCAAAGTCGCCGCAATACTTACGCAAAACAACATAAACATAAAAAACATCGGGATAATCAACAACAGAGATTATTCCTCGGGCGTACTTTCCATTTCCTTTGAAAACGCCAAACACAAGGCACTTGCCACAAATATACTTAAACAAAACAATTATCTTATACGGGAGTGACCCTTATGAATAAAAAAATAAGACAAGCAAAAAACATTAACGCCGACGTAACCGTTCCGGGCGATAAGTCCATATCACACAGAGCTGTTATGTTCGGCTCGATAGCAAAAGGAGATACCCGCATAAAAGGTTTTTTAAAGGGTGATGACTGCCTTTCCACAATAGATTGCTTTCGCAAATTAGGCGTTGACATTGAAGAATATAACGATGAAATAATAGTACACGGCAGAGGGCTTCACGGACTTAAAAAGCCCGAAGAGCCCTTATATGTGGGCAACAGCGGCACTACCATAAGACTTATATCGGGTATACTTTCGGCGCAGAATTTCGACACCCAATTAAACGGTGACGCTTCCATACAAAAACGCCCCATGAGCCGTATAATAAAGCCTCTTTCCAAAATGGGTGCATGTATAGAGAGCACTAACAACTGTGCTCCCTTGAAAATACACGGCGGGTCTCTTCACGGTATAGAGTACACCATGCCCATGGCGAGTGCGCAGGTCAAATCCTCAATACTTCTTGCAAGTCTGTATGCGCAAAACGAGACCACGATATACGAACCTACGGCATCGAGAAACCATACAGAAATAATGCTCAACCACTTCGGTGCGGACATCACAAGCGAGAACCACACTATCAAGAGCAAGCCCGTAAAAGAGCTGTATGCGAGCGACATCACCGTACCGGGGGATATATCATCCGCCGCATATTTTATAACTGCGGGGCTTATAGTGCCCTATTCCCATATAATCATAAGAAATGTAGGCATAAACCCCACAAGGACGGGAATAATAGATGCGTACCTTCAAATGGGGGCAAATATTGAGATCCTCAATGAACATACAGAGGGCGGAGAGCTTGTGGGTGATATAGATGTGCGCTATTCAAAGCTTAAAGCCACCACCATAAGGGGAGATATAATCCCCCGAATGATAGATGAGATACCTATATTCGCCGTTGCCGCTCTTTGCGCAGAAGGTACTACACTTGTACAGGATGCCACAGAGCTTAAGGTGAAGGAAAGCAACCGTATCGTCACCATGATAAACGAGCTTTCAAAGCTTGGTGCCGTAATGACGGAAACAGACGACGGCATGGTGATAAGAGGCTCGCAGGAGCTTCACGGTGCCACGGTATACTCACATCTCGACCACAGAGTTGCCATGAGTTGCGCCATAGCTGGACTTATGGCAGACGGAGAAACCA
>CAMOYW010000007.1 GCA_946630405.1 uncultured Clostridia bacterium
GGGCAAAGCAGGGGAAACGCTGTGACGCAAAGCTATAGGACCTTTAAAATGGTAGCCAGCTGCAAGCGTAGTTTATTCTCTTTGCCCCTACAATAAGGGGCTTTTTTGTCCTTAAAATTTAAGGAGTGACTTATAAATGAAACTATCAAACTATATCCCGCCTACGAAACATCACCGATGCAAAAAAGGTTTCACACTCATAGAAATGCTTGTTGTTTTGGGTGTATTGGCGGCTCTTACCGCCATATGTCTTCCCACACTTTCGGGACTTATAGACAGAGCAAAAAGACAGGCTGATGTGACCAACGCAAAAACACTGTACACCACAACTATGGCAGCTTTGTCCTGCCCGTATGACGACACTGCCTCTCATTACAACAATCCACAGCATGAGTACCAGATCGTACCCGCAAAGTCATTCTATCAGCACAACACTTCTATCGTACATGTTACCGACGGAAACGGCAGCAGCTATAATTTTGTTACGGTAGTATCCGTAAACTGCTCAGGCAGGCAGAATACATACGGCGGAAACAGTGAAGCCAACGCATTCAGAAATGTCCTCCTGGACAGCCTCGGAAACAAAAGCTTTAAGGTATCATATCAGAACCAACCCAAGGGAGGCAATTTTGCAACTTACTTTATAGGCTACAGACAAGACAAGAAAGATCAGATAGAAGTATGGGTAGGTCCCAACGGCTGGCAAAACCCCAAATGTAAGCTCTATCCCCTCGACGGTCAGGACCCCGCTTATAAGTAAACGATTTATAAACATTCTTCTACGGGAAAGTCAAACCGAAATGACTTTCCCGTTTTCTATTGCATTTATTTTTCTTGTAATGTATAATTTATACATTACAAATAATCACATAACATATTACTGACAACATGTACCTGATATAAAATCCAAAAAATACGAAATGATAAACCGGGACCCCGACATTTCAAGTTTAAAAGAACTTCAAAGCAACGAAATATGGAAAACGAGCTACTCCGCCGTAGGCTTTTCAAACGAAAAAACGACGGTGGTCGTCGGCACGGCAAGCGGAAATTTATCTCACGAGCCATCGGAGACCGAAGAGATCGAGGCTCGCTGGTACACAAAAGACGAAATAAAACATTTGCTGACTGAAGAACACTTTGCCGCCAGAACTCAAGCATACTGTGCACTTTGGTGCAAATCATAAATTTTAAATAGATATAACTGCAAAGTAAATACCGATAAAAATTCACGGATATTCTTCTGAAAAGCCGGAGGAAATATGAAAAAAGAAATTAAAAAAACAAAAAGAGGAATATATTTTCTTATTGTAGTGTTGACCATGATATATGCTTTTATGTCATATATTTTTTTAGATCTTAATCTCGAACAGCGGACTACGCCACAAGTGGAACGTGCGATCGTGCAGGTGTCCAGGCTGCTTCCTCAGCTTGAAGAAAACGAGCAGGCAGTACGTGAGGCAGACGCAAGAATCGAAAAAAAGCGTCAGGCGATCTATAACAATAACGGAGAGGTTTTTGAAGATTATCGGAGCAGAGGCGGAGATGTCGAAAAGATCATAGACAAAACCCTTTCATGGATGAACCGTGTAATAAAGCTGCGTGTCGGTCGTCAGGGTCATGTGATCGTTGTATCACGTGATGATTTTACCATTTTGGCTCATGAGAACGAGAAATACGTCGGAGAGAAACTGCGCCCCATAGACAAATTTGATACAAATACCTTTATAGATGTTTCACAGGTGGAAACGGGGAAAGTACCCAATAAATTCCATGCTTTTTACCCTGCATCATTTTTCGATGATAAAATATCGACCGAAGCCTTTTTGGATGCGGCGAACGCAGGCATATACGGAACAGGTTTTGCCTACAAGGACACCTATATTCTATGTGGCATAACTCTTGGTGAGATGGTGTCTTTCAATTTTGTCCGCTGTTTCTTTTCCACGCTGTTTTTCTTTTCAATTATGTGGATCCTTATCCGTTTTATCGGCTTTTCCCTGATTTGGCAAAAAGAAACGGCGAAGGTATTCAAAAAAAAGATCATATCTTACTCAACGGTCGGAGTCATCTTGCTGTTCGCCGTAACATGGTACTATCATACAATGATGGACGCAACAGGCGATATTGCAACTATGAATGAGCATGCCAAAGTTGCCGTTGAGACGTTAAATACCTATCAGGATTATCGCAACGAGCTGTCCGCATGGATGGACAATCAATATCTCGAACAATGCCGACTTGCTGCAGAGCTTGTGAAAACCGAAGGCAAGGAGAACCTCACAAGAAAACAACTTGCACAGTACGCTAAAGATCTCGGGGTCGAGTACATAGATATCTTCGACAAATCGGGAAAGGTCGTTGTAACAAATTCCCCTTACGATCATGTGACGATCAGTGAAAACAAGGACGATCCCTCTTACGCATTCCGTTCGCTCTTAGCGGGAAGGGAATATTTGATCCTTGAACCTGTAAAGGACAAGGAAACGGACGACGAGAAGCAGTATATCGGTGTCAGCCTGCGTAATGAAGACGATTTGGCAGACGGCTTTGTGAGGATTGCAGTAGATCCCGCCTTAAAAAGACGACTGTTGGCACCCATTAACGTGCAGACTGTACTTGACAACATGGTGATCGGTATTCCCGATTACGCATTGGCAATAGATAAAGAGACGATGCAGATCACCGCCACCACGGGGTTGGGAAATAAAAAAGAGAATATAGAGAAATTAGGAATAAATGTAGAAAATATTAAAGCCAATTTTAACGGATTCTTCACAATAGGAGGCTATGAATACTATGCAGGTGTCGGCGAATCCGACGACTTATATTTGATGCCCCTGGTTCGCAGCACGGATAATTACGGAGCTTTTTCCATAAGCTTTAAGATGACGTTGATCTGCATAGCAGCATTTTTTACAGTCATCACTTTAGCGTATGCCGGCTATAAGAAAATCATAGCGCTTAGATCAGCAGAGTTGTCGGGATCTTCCGATGCAACGAAACTTAAAGATGAAAATGATAACGAAAACAAACAGAATGAGCTTTTAAAAACAAAAAGCAACAACAATAATAACGAAGAAGATTGGAATCTTCTCTCAAACATGATAAAAACGCAAGACAAATGGGGATTTGAACGCCGTTGGAATAAAGAAAATGATATTCCGCCCGAGGAGCAATCCCCCGAAAAGCGCACATGGTCCATAATTTACCGTATGCTCTTGATATTTTCGACTGCTATACTGCTGTTCGAGATAACCCTCATCGGTCTGGGGACGAACACACAAAGTCTGGATGGCTTTTCCTATGTATTTTGGGGAAACTGGCAGAAAGGCGTTAACCTGTTTTCATTCTCGTGTTGCCTGTTTTTATTCTGCGCACTATATGTATTCAAGGCATTTTTCAACCAAATCTTATACCATCTTGCAAGGATCTCGGATCTTAAAAAAGAGACCTTCTTCCTTTTGCTCAAGAATACCGTCAAGTATGCAAGTGCCATAATCTTTTTGTACATAGGGCTGGCACAGTTCGGTGTTAACACGCAAGCTCTGTGGGCTTCAGCGGGCGTTCTTTCTCTTATGATAGGTTTTGGAGCCAAGGATCTGATCAATGACATAATTGCAGGTATTTTTATCATATTTGAAGGAACATATAAAATCGGTGATTGGGTCACAATTGGAGACTGGTCTGGCTCAGTAGAGGAGATCGGTCTGCGTTACACAAAAGTTTCATACTATTGCGACACCAAGATCTTCAACAATTCATCCATGCGTGATATTGTAAACAGTGACGGCAATAAAGCAAGGGAAATAGTAAAAATGCCGATCCCCTACGAAACAGATCTTTTGGAAATCGAGAAACTGTTTGAACGGGAGCTGCCCCTTATGATGGAAAGAGTCGAGGAACTTTCGAAGCCGCCCGTATATGACGGGGTCGATTCTTTTAAGGATAGTGAAATACTCTTGCGCATCAAAGTCTTCAGCAAACCGTGGGATCGCAGAAGAGCATATCGAGGCGTTTTAAGAGAGATGAAACTTTTGTTTGACCGTGAAGGCATAAGCGTGCCGTACAATCATATCGTTGTCAGCGATTACGAGAAAGAGGTCAATACTTATACATTTTCTCCGAAAGATGAAACCGAAACAAATGAACCTTCCGAAAGCGACTCTCCCGGCGATGCTTGATCGAAATTATGTCAATAATACCGTGCAAACATCATCACCGCTTTTGCGGAAGTCAAAAAAAATACAAAACATAATGAAAGTGAAAAAACATGAAAAAAAGACTTCTTAAACTGCTCACATTAATACCGCTTACCTTTAATATGTTTACATTTCCCACCTTTGCGGAAAGTGTATACACCGCCTTTGAAAACGAATCCGTTTTCGGCGAATGGCAGGGAAGCGGCTCATACAACGCCTACTATAAAACGGAAGAAATGTCCGAATTTGTCAAGCTTGACAGCGCCCTCATCAGAACCGACGGTAACGGCGGTTACAGAGTGGATGCCCTCGGCATTAAAGGCGGAGTCAACTGCACAATTAAGGTCGTACCCGTCACAAACGGCACGGAGGATACCGCCTCGGCATTTGAGTTTGAAAACCGTTCCCTAAAATACGATCGCTCGGGCTATGCTTTTTTCAATTCAAGCGTTACCCCCGGTGCCTATCTTGCGGACGGCACTCTCCCCTCAAATGCGGACGTGATATATGTCAACAGCAAAAATATAGATTCCGTCAGCCTTTACGGACAAACGGGTCTTAAAAAAATACTTGAATCTCACGCAAAGCAAACAAGACCGCTTGTAATAAGGATCATAGGGCAGATAAACGCCTCGGAGTTCAGCGCTCTCGACTCAAACAAAATGGTGGAAACAAAAGGCACCTGCGGACTTACCATAGAAGGCGTGGGCACGGATGCCTGCATTTACGGCTGGGGCTTTAAAATAAGCTCGGGGTCTGATACAGAGTTCCGAAATTTGCGTTTTTCTTGGAATTTTGAAGATGCGCTTGAAACTCAAAACAGCACCTACATATGGATACACGATAACGACTTTACGGTAGGTCATCAGGACAACCCCAAAGAAGCCGACAAAGACCACGGCGACGGCTCTTGCGATGCCAAAAGAAGCGACTTTATGACCATATCGTACAATCACTTTAACGGTACGGCAAAAACCTGCCTTTTAGGTTCAAGTGCCAATTCAAGAGAAGACGTGGGGCATTTCACCTATCACCACAATTTCTTTGAAAATGCGGAACAACGTCTTCCCCGTGTGCGCTGGCATGATGTACATATATACAACAACTACTATAAAAATGTAGGATACGACCTTGACACGGGCTCGCCCATAGGCTACGGCGTAGGTGCGACCTGTAACTGCAGTATTTTCGCCGAAAACAACTATTTTGAAAATTCATACAGACCTTTCCTTACTTCGGACAAAAACTGCGGCTCTCTAAGTGCAAACGACGGTGGAGTTATAAAGGCATACGGCAACTATTACGACGAAAAGTCAAAAGCCACCATGGAAGAAAAAGACCGCTTTGAAGCAAGCAGTAAAGATCAGGTGCTGACAGCGGCGGACTACACCTGTACAAAAGGCGGCTGGACATACGACAACTTCGACACCTCCGATAAATTCTATACGAAGTACTATCTTGAAGAAGCCGAAGATTGTATAGATACCGTAAAAGAATATGCAGGCGTACAGACACAGACAGCTCTCACCCTCACCAACGACATAAACGGCTCGGATTCGGGTTCATCCGGAACGGGCGGAGAGGAAGAACAGCCTACTCCCACTCCCACGGAAGCTACTCTTGATTGTGACTATTACTACGACTTCCCCTCTTCGGGCAGCACCGCAACATCTTTCGGAGGCAAAGACGGAGTAGGAACTTACTTCACATCAAATAAAACCATAAGCTCCTCCAATCAGTCGGGAAGTGTGACGGTAAACGGCAATGAATACTCCTATACGGGTGCCGGAAAGTTTGCAAACAACGGCACCATTACCTTTACCGCAGAGGAAGACGGCGTGCTTACCATAGTAGCCACGACCAACGGCACCACCGCAAGAACAATGAAGATAACAAACTCTTCGGGCAAAGATATGGGAAATATAGTTTCGGGCGCCGGCAACACAGCCTCCGCAGGCTCTCTTTCACTGAGCGCCTATACCTACACCATTACAAACAAAGGCGGCGGAGAAGCGGCTGTATTTTACATAGGTTATAAAAACAACACCATATCCAAGGAAAAATCGGTCGCTAAAATATTAAAATATGTCAACGACCCCACCACACTTACCAATGCCGAAATAACCGCACACGACATAAACAAGGACGGAAAAACCGACCTGAAAGATGCAATTGCACTTATAAAATAGAATTTAAGGAAACGCTGATTAAAGGGTAAAAAAATAAATCAGTGTTTCCTTAATTAATCGGGCTTAAACTCAGTGTCGTTCTCAAAAAATTTCCCGTGAATGGTTCGGGTGAACACTATGACGAAAACATCGGCAGAATACACCTCTGCCGGCTTTGAAGAAGGAACACGATCTGTTTTTCGGATGATGATAAAATATCAAAGTGGGCAACAGCTGCGCTTTGCAAAATGTTTTACGAAGATAACAACAAACATTTTTAAAACACGGAGATCAAATATGAAAAACAAATTCTTTACTTTACTGCTTTGTGCAATTTTTTCAATGCAAACGGTTACGGTATTTGCCGAAGAATTTACGCCCGAAACATATTCGGACATAACCAATTATGAGGTACTTGGTTTTATATGCGAAAAAGATAACGGCGAAAAGGAATATTTCTCCGTTAAATCTCCGACAGACGGAAACAAGCTTGACAAGTTGCCTCCGGAACAAATAACCGAAAACACAACAAAGTTTGGAGAACCGACAACGGAAACTGCTACAACAGCCGCAAATAATTATTCAAAAGATTCTCCATCATATTGGGCACAAAATGAGGTATCTGAGGCTGTCGGTTACAATATTTTACCTGTAAAATTCCAATGTGATTACACAAAACCCATAACTCGCGAAGATTTTTGCGAATTGATAATAAACACATTAAGAGTGCAAAATGCCGATATACTAAAATATGCCAATATAGAGGGTATGGATTTTACCGATACAAATAACCCCGATATAAAACTTGCATCCGCATTAGGCATCGTTGCGGGTGTCGGAAACAATAAATTCAATCCCGACGGAAAAATCACAAGGCAGGAAGCCGCACGAATGTTGTACAGAACAGCTACGATTTCAGAAAGGATAAACGAAACGGAAAAATATTTTGACCGCAGTTTTATTGATAACAATAAAATAATCAATACCCCATACCAATTTGACGATATTTCAAAATTTGAGTATTGGTCAAGTTTGGGTATTCAATATTGCTATCAAAACAAAATTATGGTCGGCGTCGGACAAAACATTTTCGATCCGACAGGCAATTACACAAGGGAACAAGCATATTTAACGGCTTTAAGACTTTATAAAAATTACAACGGTGAAAGCGTTTTTTCCGACACCAAATTATATGGCGATGAGGAATTTGACAAAGTTTATACAATTTATGAAGATAAGATGATCGTTTTCAATAACGATAAATTCTGTTTGGTGGATATAAACGGCGACTATATCATTGAAAATATAGGCAAGAATATCGAATCGTTAAACAGAACCGATATAAGTGTTTATGATTGCAACGGTGATTGGCTGATAATAAAAGAACCATTATACAGCAGATCCGACGGCTCGATATATGATTATCGCTCCTCACTTTACAAAGCAGACGGCACATATTTATGGACTATGCCGAATTTACATTTTACCGATTCGGGCGATGTTGTCAGCGTAAACGAAGCTGATGAAAGCGACGGCGATAATATAAAGAAAGCTCGCTATACATTATTTGAGCGAAACAAGTATGAACAGGACGGATATTCAACAAAAACTATACTTGTTTATAAAAAATGAAAGAAAAGCTTTAGCGGCAATGCACGATTTGTATTACCGCTAAAGCTTTTTTATATAAACACCGATTTAAGGGCGAAAAAATATTTACTTTTCTCCGTTTTCCTTAGCCTTTTTGGCTTCGGCGGCTTTTCTTACTATTTCCTTGCGTTTTTCTTCTTCCGCTTTCAAAACTTCGGGGCTTTTGGTATAGAGAGCTTTTTGTTTATCGGCTCCCGGGGTCTGATAGCCCGTCTGCACGCTCAGACATTTTTTGGGGCATTTTTCCACACAGTAACCGCACACCACACAGTCAAATCTGTTTATTTCCCATGTACCCTTTAACTTATCTACCGTAAGCGCACCCAAGGGGCAAGCCTTTACACACATACCCCAGCCTATACAACTGTCTATCTCTATAGATATGTGTCCTCTTGCCCTTTCGGGAAATACCGCAGGCTCAAAGGGATAGCCCGTTGTGACGGGTTTTGAAAACAGATTTTTCAAAGCGGTAGGTATAAATTTCATTACAGCCATATTCTCACTACCTTTCCGTACAGCTGATGCAAGGGTCTATCGTCAAAATAAGTAGACCCACATCCGCATAATCGGCACCTTTAAGCGTTTCGCAAAGTCCCGCAAGGTTCGCAAAGGTAGGCGTTCTCACTCTCATTCTGTTTATAAAGGGTGTTCCCGTACCCTTCACATAATACACAGCCTCGCCTCTGGGTTGTTCTATTCTGATAAATGCCTCACCGTCGGGATTACCCTTTACGGGTACGGCAATATCACCCGTGGGAAGCTTTTCGATAGCCTGCCTTATTATGGAGATCGACTGGAACAGCTCGCCTATGCGCACATCACACCTTGCATAACTGTCTCCCACATCCGATGTTATAATGTCAAAATCAAGCTCGCCGTATGCGGCATAGCCCATTTTTCTCATATCGCTTTTTATACCGCTTGCTCTTGCGAAAGGACCCGCACATCCCAAATCGTGAGCCTGCTGCTTTGTCAGCACTCCCACACCGTCAAGTCTCGACCTTACGGTTTTCTCTTCCCTAAAGGTCTTAACTATGGGCTTAAGTTCAAGCTCTATTTTATCAAGCATATCTTTTACGGCAGCAAGCATATCTTCGTCCACATCTTTAAGCACGCCGCCTATTTTGTTTACCGAAAATATCACTCTGCCGCCCGTGGTAAGTTCAAGTACATCAAGCACCTTTTCTCTTATTCTCCAGCACTGATAAAACAGATTTTCAAAGCCGAAGCCGTCTGCAAGCAGACCGAGCCACAAAAGATGAGAATGAAGCCTTGAAAGCTCAAACCAAATCGTGCGCAGATACTTTGCCCTGCCGGGCACCTCTACGCCCATTATCTTTTCCACAGCCTCGCAGTAGCCGAAACCATGCCCGAAACTGCATATACCGCACACTCTCTCAGCAACGTAGACCATTTGATTGAAGTCTCTTTTTTGCACCAAAGATTCAAGGCCTCTGTGCACAAAGCCGATAGACGGTATCGCCTCAACTATTTTTTCGTCCTCTATCACAAGGTCAAGATGTATAGGTTCGGGAAGCACAGGGTGCTGAGGTCCATAAGGAACAATACTTCTTTTTTTCATTTTAAGAACGGAGCCTCCTCCCTTATCCTGTACAGCTTGTTTTTGTAATCGGGTTCTATCAACTCTATATTAACGCCGAAAAGCTCTTTCATCTCGTTTTCGTAAAAGGCGGCATACGGGAATATCTCCGATATGCTTGTCACCTTCGTTTCCTTATCCAAAACGAGCCTGAGAGTCAAAAGTCCGAAGTTCTCATCATCGGCAAAGCTGTAGCTCAGCTCAAGCTTTTCTTCACAGTATGCGGCACATGCCTGCGAAAGCCTTCTTCCCTGCTTTTTAAGCTCTATCGCCTTTGCCAAAAGCTCACTCGTCTCGATCTGTACTATGGTATTTTCAAATTCGGGGGCTTTCTTATTTTCGTCCATATTTAAGCCTCCTTTTCCTTTTTAACATAGGCTTTATGCTTTTCAAGCCTTTTTTCAAAAAGCTCGACAGCCTGAACTATTCCGTCTATTATCGCCTGCGGTCTTGCGGCACAGCCGGGTACATATATATCTACGGGTATCACCTTATCCGCACCGCCCAAAATATTGTAGCAGTCCTTGAATATGCCTCCCGTGCAGGCACACACGCCCACTGCCACCACTACCTTTGGTCTCGGCATCTGGTCGTACAGCTGTTTTACTACAGCCTCGTTTTGCGAATTTATTCCGCCCGTTATCAGCAATATATCCGCCTGCATGGGGTCGCCCGTATTCACTATACCGAAACGTTCGGCATCATACACGGGGGTAAGACAGGCAAGTACCTCTATATCACAGCCGTTACAGCTTGAACCGTCATAATGAAGCACCCAAGGGGATTTTTTGACCTTATACATTGCGACACCTACTTTCTTATAAGCATAAGTATCCAGATATTACTTCCCGCAAGAGCAAGAGATATCACCCATGTAAGTTTGAGCATAGTAAAGTACTTTATTCTTGCACTGCAGTTATCTATCAATATCTCAACAAAATACACAAGAGCCACCACAGCAAAAGCTCCGGGGATAGACCAGGGATTTTTGTTGATGATAAAAAGCCCTACCATGGATAAAAGGAAAACATTCTCATACCATTCCGTCACAGTGAAAAAGGCAAGATTTCTTGCGCCCATTTCGCTTGTGATACCCTTAACTATCTCCTGATGTGCGTGATGCGCAGTGGATATATCAAAAGGAGATTTTCGCATTTTTATGGTAAGAATGAACACAAACGCCACAAAAACACCCGGAAGGAAAACTATGTTGCTCACTTTTGTAGAGGCGATGCTCGATATCTCAAACGAACCTCTCACAAGATAGAAGCCAACGCATGTCATAAGCACGGCAGGCTCGTAGGCTATCATCTGTATAAGCTCTCTCGATGCTCCTATCGTAGAATACGGCGAACTTGTAACGCACGAAGCAAAGTATAGGAACATTGCCGCCGTAGACAAGACGAACACACAAAGCAATATATCCGTTCCCGCAAAAAACATGGCTCCCGTAAGCACGATAAACAAAAGATAGCTCAAAAGGAGAAAGCCCTGACTTTTTGTAACGGAAATGACCTGCTTATTGAAAAGCTTGCCCACATCGTAAAAGGGCTGAAGCAAAGGAGGTCCTACCCTTCTTTGCATCCTTGCGGATATTTTTCTGTCTATACCGTCAAGCAAGCCTCCCACAAAGGGCGCAAATACTATATAACATACAATACAAATTATTTTGATCAAAGTACTACTCATAAAATCTCACCTAAGATCGAACAGAACATTATGATAAGCACGCCCGTAGTAAGGAACTGACAGGGTATCATCATCTTTCTTATACCTATTCTGTTTGCAAAGTAATAATTGGAGAGCCAAAGCCTTTTTGACTCGCCGAATGAATCCACAAAGGCACAGTCGTCACCTATGTTTATACCTCCCATATAGGAAAGCTTCCTGTTAGTGGCAAATCTTGAACTAAAGAAGTACGATACGGGGGGCACCAGAAACACAAATATGATTATCGCCACAAGCATATATAAAAGTGTCTGTGACAGTACCTCTCCGTTTTTGCCGAATATATCGTTGAGCATAGGATTTACATACACCCTTGAAAGCAAAGGGAAAAGCGCACACAAAAGCACCATAAGTATGGCATGCACCGTTAGAGACAGCATTTCGTTCTTGCGTGTCAGATCCCTTACATGGGAATACTCCGCATGAGGATGTGATATAAGCTTGCCCATCCACTTGCTCCAGTAAAAAGAAGTGGTAGACGAGCCGAAAACGATAAACAAAAGGATCAGGATATTATTTTCATCAACTGCCGCACGAAGAGCCGCCCATTTGGATATGAGCATACCGAAAGGTGCCAAAAACATACCCGCAATACCGATAAACATAAATATTGCAAGTTTGGGAAGGAAATAGAGCATACCGTGCATATCCTCCACATCCCTTGAATGTATGGCATTTTCCGTAGCACCTATATCAAGGAAAAGAAGCGACTTTGAAACGGCATGGAATATCATAAGGAAAACTCCCGCCCAAACGGTCTCGGGAGTTCCTATACCCGAACATGCAACCATAAGCCCGAGGTTCGACACCGTAGACATGGCAAGTACCCTTTTTCCGTCACTTTGCGCAATAGCCATAATGGATGCCACAAGGAAGGTAAAGCCGCCTATAAAGGATATCATAGCTCCCAAAGTCTTGCCGCTCATGGCAGGCGAAAGACGCAAAAGCACATATATACCCGCCTTTACCATTGTCGCCGAATGGAGCAAAGCACTTGAAGGAGTGGGTGCCACCATAGCACCCAAAAGCCATGTGGAAAAAGGAAGCTGAGCTGCCTTTGTAAGTGCCGCAAACGCCATAAGAGCGTTGCAAACCATAGCAACGGGATCCCCCATAACGCCAAGCTGTACAAAATTATCAAAGGAAAGGCTGCCCCTTGCAAAGGCAAAGTAGGCAATGCCCACAGAAAGAGCCGCACCTCCCAAAAGATTCATCCAAAGTGCTCTGAAAGAATTGGTCACAGCCTCTTCGCTTCTTGTGTAGCCTATCAAAAGGAATGAGCACACGCTTGTACATTCCCAGAAGAAATACAGCCATATAAGATTTGAAGAAAGCACAAAGCCGTACATAGCTCCCATAAAGAGGAACAAAAGTGCGAAGAAAACATTTCTTCTGTCTTTCACCTCGGTATGTGTGATGTGGTAGCCTGCCATATATCCTACAGCATATACTATTATAAGAGAACCCACGATACCAACTATCATGCACATAAGTATCGAAAGCCTGTCGATATAGATATGATAAAGCTCTTCATGAGGTGCATTAAGCTCGGTATAAGTCATAAGCACGGTAGGAAGAATAGACAAAAGACTTACCCAGTATTTTTTGTGCTTAAAACACAGATAGGTAACTCCCACCGTTATCAAAAGCTCCGAAATGAGTATCGCCATATCTATCTGTTTTGTTTCCACAAAAAGAGATAGAGGCATAAACCCTTCTGCAATAGATGCGACGACCAAAAGTCCCGTCACTCCCGCAATAACGGCAGCTCCCACATAGCACACCCAGGAGCTGAGTCTTACATTCTTTGACAGCAGCAATATAAGTGCCACGACCACGGGAAACAATATTAAAATAGGTACAATAGGCATAGCCCACCTCCGAAACATAAATAAAGTAAACAAAG
>CAMOYW010000008.1 GCA_946630405.1 uncultured Clostridia bacterium
ATAAAAGTAGTTACAACAATATTTCCCGAATATGATTGGGTAAAGGCGATATTGGGCGATAACGCAGGAAATGCTGAACTTACACTTTTACTTAATAAAGGCGTGGACCTTCACAGCTATCAGCCTACCGCAGAGGACATTATGAAGATATCTACCTGTGATATGTTTGTATATGTAGGCGGAGAATCTGACGGTTGGGTAGATGATGCCCTTTCCGAAGCCGTAAATAAAGATATGAAGGTAATAAACCTTATGGAGCTTATGGGAGATAAGGCTAAGGCAGAGGAACTCAAAGAGGGTATGCAGGAAACTGAGCATGACCATGAACACGGCGAAGAGGGCGAAGAACACGAGCACGATGAGGCTGCCGAGGGTGAAGAACATGAGCATGAAGAAGAGCCCGAGTATGATGAACATGTGTGGCTTTCTCTTGATAACGCAAAGATAATATGTGAAGAGCTAAAAAACAGCCTTTGCGAGATAGATTCAAAAAATGCCGACAGCTATAAGGCAAATTGTGAGGCTTATATATCTGAGCTTGATGCACTTGATAAGAAGTTTACCGAGCTTGCAAACGGTGCAGAGAATAAAACACTTATATTCGGCGACAGATTTCCTTTCCGCTACTTTACCGATGAGTACGGACTTGATTATTATGCCGCTTTTGTGGGATGCTCGGCAGAGACGGAGGCAAGCTTTGAGACTGTTGCCTTCCTTTCGTCAAAAATAGATGAACTCGGAAGCAAGACCGTATATACAATAGAATCATCTGACGGAAAAATAGCGGAAGCTATCATCAACAACACAAAGGATAAGGATATGAAAACGGCAGTGCTCGATTCTATGCAGTCTGTAACTGCAAAGGACATAGAATCGGGGACGACCTACCTTTCCGTAATGGAAAAAAATTATGAAGTGCTTAAAGAAAGCCTGAAATAATAGGAGATGTACAATGAGTACGGATTTGATCGTTTGTGAAAATGTAACGCTCGGATATGAGGGAAATGCCGTAGTGGAAAATTTGAATTTTTCCCTTATCGAGGGGGATCATTTATATATTCTCGGAGAGAACGGCTCGGGTAAAAGCACCTTGATAAAGTCCATGCTTGGATTAAATCCCGTAATGAGCGGTGAGATAAAATGGTGTGGAGGGCTTAAGCCCACACAGATAGGCTACTTGCCGCAGCAGACCTCTATACAGAAGGATTTTCCTGCTCTTGTAGAGGAAATAGTACTTTCCGGCTGTCTGAACAGAATACGTTTTCGCCCTTTTTACGGAAGTAAAGAGAGAAGTGTTGCAAAGAGCAATATGGAGCGTCTCGGTATCACAGACCTTTCAAAGAGGTGTTACAGGGAGCTTTCGGGTGGCCAACAGCAAAGGGTATTGCTTGCAAGAGCACTGTGCGCAACAAGTAAAGTTTTGCTTTTGGATGAACCTGTAACGGGACTTGATCCTATGGCAACGGCAGATCTGTACTCATTGATAGAAGAACTTAACAAAAGCGGTATAACCGTGGTCATGATATCGCACGATATAGAAGCGGCTGTGAAATACGCAAAGCACATTTTACATATATCCGAAAACATATTTTTCGGAACGACAGAAGAATATGTAAAAAGCGGGCAAGGGAAAATGTATCTGAATGTAAGGGAGGAAAAGGAACTTGATCGATAAACTGTTTACTTATCTGGAATTTCCTTTTGTGAGGTATGCGGTCATAGTCGGCGTATTGATCGCGCTCTGCTCTTCTCTTCTCGGAGTCACGCTTGTGCTGAAGAGGTTTTCGTTTATCGGTGACGGACTTTCTCATGTTGCTTTCGGTGCCATGGCTGTGGCAAGTGTGACGGGTCTGTCCAATAATATGCTCATAGTGCTGCCGATAACGTTAATAGCCGCAGTGCTTCTTTTAAGATCGGGGCAGAATACCAAAATAAAAGGTGATGCCGCTATTGCTATGATATCCGTCACTTCTCTTGCGTTTGGATATTTGCTGATGAATATATTTTCGGCATCGTCAAATCTTTCGGGAGATGTATGCAGTACCCTTTTCGGATCCACGTCCATACTCACATTGAGATCCTTTGATGTGAATTTGTGCATTGTTCTTTCGGTGATAGTACTTATTGTGTTTGTTGTATTTTACAACAGGATATTTGCCGTAACTTTTGATGAAAATTTTGCAAGAGCAACGGGTACAAATGTATCTCTTTATAATCTTATAATAGCTGTAACTATCGCAACTATAATAGTGCTTGCCATGAACCTTGTAGGCTCACTTTTGATATCTGCACTTGTGATATTTCCTGCACTTTCCGCTATGAGGATATTCGGAGGATTTAAAGCCGTGACGGTCTTTTCGGCAGTTTCTTCCGTGATATGTGCTTTGCTCGGAATGTTGATCTCTATCTTATTCGGTACGCCGGTAGGCTCTACCATAGTTGCCATGGATGCGTTGATGTTTTTGATCTGCTGCATGATAGGCAAGATCGGAGGTAGAGGTTAATGAAAAAGCTTGCCGTAATGACGGGCGTGGTAATGCTGCTTTGCGGCTGTGGTGATGGAGGAAATTCCGCAAGCCGGGTGCAAAGCTCTCAAAACAGTGTTTTCGATGTTCTTTCCGAGGGCATGACGGACACGGAAGAAAATAAAACGGACAGCGGAAAGGAAATGGTGGTAGCTTCGGGTGTGGAAGCTACGAAATATAAAGATGCCGAGATACTTGACCTTTCATCCATGAATGCCAATATGGTATATTCCGAAGTGTTTGCGATGATGACAGAGCCCGAAAAATATGTAGGCAAGACGGTCAAAATGACGGGCGTTTGCGGAATGTATCTGGACAGAAACACGGGAGAGGAATATTATTCCTGTATCATAAAGGATGCGACAGCCTGCTGTGCTCAGGGTATAGAGTTCAGGCTTTCAAAGGGAGCATATCCCGCCGTGGATTCCGAGATCACGGTAGTAGGTAACTTTAATACTTATGAGGAAGAAGGAAACAATTACATATCTCTGTTTGATGCAGAGTTAATATCATAAAAAATGGCACTTCAACTTTGAGGTGCCTTGTTTTTTTAGATGAATTATGCTATAATTTCATAGAATTTACAGAAATGAATGTAAGTTTGTTTGAGTAAAATTTTTTATACATCCATCATATCTTGAAATATTTTTGTTATTCAAGATGAGAAAATGGGAAAACTATGAAAAGAGCTTTTTTTTGTCTGATAATTACAATTTTACTTGCGGAGAGTGTGTGTGCAAGCACTTTGGGAGATTGCATAACCGCAATGCGTTTTGATATGGCATCTGTACGCGGATCCCGTTATTCGGATGACGGAACAAAGGAAACATCTGCACCCGAAGGCTGGATGAGTATCATTAATGCCTCAAAAGCGACCCTTTCGGATTCCGTGACAGTTGAGATCAAAGGTTTTGACGATCTCGCTTTTGACCTTAACAAGGTAAGTGAATATGATGTATCCATAACCGCAAAGGGAAATGTCATAGATGACGAAGCGTATATCATTTATGACTTTATATACAATTCCAATTATAAGCTGTTGAGGGTAAGTGAGGGAACTGCAGCGATAAATAAGCTTACGTTAGAGGAGAGGTATTACTATTCTCTTTTAAAAAAGCAGGCTGATATTATAAATTCAAAATATTCACAGCCTTACGATAAAGAAAAGGCGATACATGATTACATTGTAGATACCTTTGCTTACACCGACGGTGAGATCATCAAAGATTCGCATCAGGTAGTTGGATTGATGAAAGACGGTAACGGAGTGTGCGAGGCTTACGCCGTTTTGTTTGCAATACTGTGCAATATGACAGGTATAGAGAACACTATCGTGACGGGAACTCTTGACGGTGTCGACCATATGTGGAATATGGTCAAACTTGACGGAGAGTATTATCATGTGGATGTGACTAGTGACGATCCTCTCCCCGATGTAAAGGGCAGGATAAGATACGGATATTTTAACATTACTGATAAAGAAATACTTAAAGACCACGTTATAGACGAGGGTTTTCCCGTTTGCGGCGGCACAAAATACAATTATCACAGGCTAAACGGTTATGTGGTACACAGTGCCGATGAGCTTAAAAGCCTGATATCCGAGAGAATAGCCGCGGGAGATAAGAGGATATCTTTTCTTACGGAAGGTTATGCGTTGGGTTCATCCGAGGATGTTGTAAATGCAATGCCCGAAAGCTATTCCGGTAGGATGTGGATAGTAGGTGACTATGGCACTGACGGCGTGTATTACGTTGACATATCGTAAACGAAAAGATGAAATATAAAAGCACCCGAGATTTTCTTTGGGTGCTTTTGTGACAAATGAATGTTTTATTGCCCTATATTTGAATATTTCGTGATGAAATATGTCACGCTATTGTATAATTTTTTGCGAAGTGATATAATAGGTTTTATAAAATAATTATAGCCAAAGTGCTATAAAATATGATCATAAAGGGGGAATAATGTAATGAAAATCTATAGGTTGGCAGCGGGTCTGCTATCGGCGGTCATGCTGTTCTCGGCTGTGATGTCCGAAATGGTATTTGCTCAAAGTGTTGAGGATTATGAGGTTTTAAGCTCTAATTTTAATCCCGGTGCCGTGCAAAACGGACCGCCAAAGGTGGCGAACTTTGAATCGAATTATCCCATACAGCTTGATGCGATAACGGTATATCACTGGAATAACGGTAACGGAGCAACTCCCGGGCAGATAATGATATATGATGCCGACAGTAATAGAGTTCTTCATACCTTTATAGCATACGGCAGATACAACGATACCTATTGGGATTGCTATCCCGATATTATTTTGTCGGCAGGGAAATATTACATCAAGGATTCCGGATGGGATACTGCAAGCTGGAATTCAAATGCCGCAGGCGGTATGATGGAGCTTAGAGGCCATTTTATTACGGGCGATATTTCTCAGGGCGGTGTTTACAAACCGAGTGAGGATGATTATGAGGAGAAGCCGAGCACGGGCTCCGGTAAGCAAAAGTATTATTTCTCAATATGGGCAAGGAATGATATTGAGAGAGCCATGAATCTCGGTATAATTCCCGAAAGTATGAACGGAGACGATTTAAGCGAGGGAATAAACCGTGCGCAGTTTGCTGCCGTTGCGGTGAAGGCGTATGAGAAAATGTCGGGAGAGACTCTTTCCAAAGGTGCAAATCCTTTCAACGACACTTCGGATGCTTATGTTTTAAAGGCAGCAAATGTCGATATAGTAGCGGGTACATCTTCGACCACATTCTCACCCGGGAACGGACTTACAAGAGAGCAGGCAGCCGCAATGCTCACAAGAGCATATAAAAAGACCGTGTTTGACGGCTGGTCGCTTGATAATGATTACGCTCTTGAAGGTGGTACAAGTTCGTTCAGAGACTATAATGAGATCCGTCCCTATGCAAGAGAGAGCGTGGGATATTTGGCGGCAAATGGTGTTATTTCGGGCGTTGGCAATAATATGTTTGCTCCCGAAAATACTCTTACAAAAGAGCAGGCTATCGCAATAGCGGTAAGGATGATAGATAAGCTCGATACTTCCAAACGCACGGGTAAAAAGCCTGTAGAGCCCAAGACAGAGGCGACTACCGCAAAGCAGGAGGTCGTAAGTCCTTCGGGCACTCTTCAATCGGGTCAGACTATTAAGTGGGGTACGGGTACCATAACCTATACGGAAAAGCCCGTACAACGCAAAGAGCTTTCAAGCGGTGAGCTTTCAAAGTACGACAAGGGCACGGCAAAGGCTATCGCAGGCTACTCTTACTACAATGAAGACGGCGACCATCTTCTTCTTGACCATATGGAAACGGTTTCCTTTGATGTAAGCAACCTTTCAAGAGAAGACAGAGATTATTGTTATGCCATATCTGTTGAGCCCGATGGCTCATACATGATGATGTCTCCCGATGCCGGTGAGCTTGATAACGGAAGATATACCTATAAGACTATGCACTTCAGCGATCAGGTGCTCATGAATGAGAAGGATAAAAAGACCCTTGATGATTGGATTAAAAAGGCATCCTATAAGGTAACTATGGAGGGCGTAAACACCGTTTCTCTCGAAAAGAGCCTGAAGGAGAGCTTGGAAGACACTATGAAGGAATGGGGTCTCGGCAAAGGTCAGGTAGCGGGTGAATTGGCAAGATATATCGTATCTCACGGCACGGTTGGTGATATATGTACATCTGCAATAGACGGAGATACGGCGGAAGTAAAGAAAAAAATCGCTAATGTAGCGGGTGAATATCTTTTGGGTAAGCTCGTTAAGTCCGAAACTTATAATGACATAATTACGGGTGAAGAGCTTAGCGATGATGCCGCATTTTTGAAGCAATCCTTGGGTGATAATGCTGATGCTATTTCAAAAGGAATTGCCGAAGGAGATGTAAGCGGACAGCTTGTTGAAGTAATTAAAAATGTTGAGAAAAATTTGTTCCCTTATGTAGGAGAAGTCGAAAAGTTTGCAAAGCTTTGCGGAGTAATGAAAAAGATTTGGGAAGACGATACCGTGAACTGGTATTATGAGAAGAACTTTAAGGCTTGCAAGGAAGGCGGAAGTGCCTTGACTTATGATGAATTTTCGAGTTATGCGTCAAAGCTTCTTCACGGTGCCGGAATTTCGATAGATACAAGGGAGCTTTACGAGCAATTTGAGCTTCGCTATCAAAACGAGCAAAAGGTAAAGCAAACCGAAGCCGATATGAAAAAGTACTTTGCAAAGTGTAACGAAGAGGGCTTGGAACTTTTCAGCTGGGGCAAGTGGACGAAGCTCGGCAATAACAATACCTTTGAAAACAGAATTCAAAGGCTTTGGAATATTAGGAATTCCATAAAAGAGATTGTAACCGTAAACGGTAAGATTTCAAAGGGAGAGTATGCTTTGTTCGGCGATGAGGATTTCTTTGCTTACCTTGCATCGGAATGGATAGCGGCGAAGAATAACAATGATATGGCGGCATTTTTCCAGCACCTTGTGGATGAAAAAATTCTTACCGTTAAGCAGGCACAGAAGTACAACAAGGATGTGAAAGATCCTAATGAGAGTAAGGATGACAAGGGCTATTCGGATGGATGTAATTGTCCGGGCAATGTAAACGGAAAATGTATGTGCGATAATTGTTCAAATCCGTTTTGTCCGTGTCATAAGATTACCGATGTGCAAACGGGTGACGATTCCAACCTTGAAACACTGGATACGGTGAATGTGACTGTAACGGAAAAGTAATTTGATCAACAAAAAAGAGCCTTCGGGCTCTTTTTTGTTGATTATTTTTATATATTGTATTATAATTGGCGTATGAATAAAACGATCTATCATATATTGACGGTAGTCTTATCCGTTTTGTTACTTGTTGCGGGTATGGCGCTTGTGAAAAGTGAAAAGCCTTTACTTTCGGCACAAAGCAGCGTTGCCGTGCCTATGAGAGTGCTTGAGGTGGTTTCCGTGAATGAATACACATACGGAAACGGACTCGGAGGTAAGGAAGTACGGCTTAGGTGTGTTTCCGAAAAGGATGATACACAGGTTACCGTAGTTCAGGTTTTGGATGAATACGATCCGGTGCCGTACAGGCAGGCAAAAAACGGTGACAGGATACTTGCAGATGAAACAGAGGGTAAGGGCTGGCAGTTTGTGGAATATATCCGTACCGATATGCTTATATGGCTCGGTGTGGCATTTGCGGCTTTTCTTATTCTGTTTGGAGGTATAAAGGGTATAAATACCCTTGTTTCGCTTTCTCTGACCGTGCTTTCGGTGTTTTGCGTCCTTGTGCCTGCCGTTATAGGCGGAAGGAATATATATTTCTGGGCAAGTGCGGTGTGTGCCTATATCATAGCGATGACAGTGCTTATAGTGGGCGGTGCAAATAAAAAATCTTTTGCTGCCATTGCAGGATGTATGAGTGGAGTGTTGCTTGCGGACGTACTTACATTATTGATGTCGAAATTGCTCTCTCTTACGGGAGTGACGGATGAAGCGGCGTTTTCGCTTACCGTGTTAAATTCGGAGCGACCCGTTGACCTTATAGCGATAATCTTTGCATCAGTTAGTATCGGTGCCGTGGGAGCGATAATGGATGTGGCGATGTCCGTTGCCTCGGCCCTTTATGAGCTAAAACAAAAGGCGGATATAGGTTCAAGAGAGCTTTTTAAAAGCGGCATAGCGATCGGAAGAGATATGATGGGTACCATGGCAAACACGCTTGTGCTTGCTTATGTGGGAGGTTCTCTTTCTGCGACTGTTCTCACCGTGCTTTACAACAGTTCCCTGCTTGAAGTTATGAACAAGGAAAGGATAGCGGTGGAGCTTATGCAAGCTTTGATAGGCAGTATCGGTATACTTTTTACCATTCCTTTTACTTGCCTGATATGTGCCTTACTTTATAAGAAAAATGAAAAAACTATGTGACAGGGTCTATCTCGGACCCGATTATAATTATTATACAGGCGATATATGTATTGAAGATGATGTTATCTTGTCCGTCATTCCTAAAGAAAAAAGCGAACCAAAGCAGGCATTGCTTCCTCCCTTTGTGGATGTTCACATTCACGGGAGTTACGGAATAGATTGCATGAATGCGTCGGACAGTGATCTTGTGATGCTCGCAAAAAGGCTCAGAGAAAACGGTGTTGGAGGCTTTTTGCCTACCGCTGTGGCATCCGACAGGGATTCCATACTAAAACTTGCCGAAAGTGTCGGCAAATGCAAGGATAAGTCCGTTCTTGGTATACATATAGAAGGACCCTTTTTAAGCGGGGAGTATAAGGGGATAATGGATGAAAGATATATACTTCCTTGCGATAACACGCTTTTTGATGATGTGAAGTCATATGCAAAAGATAAAGTCATACGATTTACGGTAGCACCCGAAAGCGAAGGCAGTGAAGGCTTTTGCAAATACGTGTGCAAAAATGGCGGATATGTAAGTATGGGGCATAGCGGAGCTGATAATGAGCAATGCAGAGCTCTTTCAAAGCGAGGAGCAAACAGTTATACCCATTTGTTTAATGCAATGGCACCGCTTCATCACAGGCTGGGAGGCATACTTTCGGAGGCTCTTTCGGATGAGCTTTATTGTGAGCTTATAGCCGACGGAGTACATGTTAACAAAGAAGCTTTAAATATAGCCTATAAATGCAAAAAGGAAAAACTTGTGCTTATAAGCGATGCCTTTGAGGGTGCGGGAGAAGAAAAAGGAACGTATTCGTTTTGCGGAAAGACGATATACGTATTAAACGGAAAGGCTACGGATATAAACGGCAGACTTGCGGCTTCCGTTGGAGAACTTAAGAAAAATGTGCTTAATATGGCAAGTATCTGCGGATTTGAAACGGCAGTGAAATTCGCAAGCGAAAATCCCGCAAGAGTTATAGGCAAGTTTGAAAAAATAGGAAGTATCGAAGAAGGGAAGCTTTTGTTTGTATGAAGATTGTTTATTATCTTTTAGGGGCAATACTTCTAACCTTTATAGTGGGAGCGTATATTGCACAAAATACGCAATATATATCCGTAGAAACAGCGGGCAAATATGCGGCGGCTGTGTTGTTGATACCGCTTTTGGGCAAAGTATTATTGCATTTGATTTGGGCAAAAAGCCGTAAAAACGCCGAAAACGAGGAGAAAAAGGATGAATGTAGCGATAGTAGCGGAGTATAATCCGTTTCATAACGGACATTTATATCATATAAACAAGACAAAGGAACTGACAAGGGCAAGTAATATAATTGCCGTTATGAGCGGTAATTTTGTGCAAAGAGGAGAACCTGCTTTTGCCGATAAGGTGACGAGAACGAAGATGGCGCTGAAAAACGGCGTTGATATGGTTATTGAATTGCCTGTGGAGTATGCAACGGGAAGTGCAGATCTGTTTGCATTCGGTGCTGTGGATATACTTAACAAGTCGGGTATAGTCGATGCACTGAGCTTTGGAAGTGAGCTTGGAGAGATAACACCTTTTTCCGATGTTGCCGATATTTTAAATAATGAGCCTGCCGAATTTAAGCGCATCATGATGTCTCTTCTTGAAACAGGTGTAAGTTATCCTGCCGCAAGAGCAGGTGCCATAAAAGAATATCTCGATATTGATACGCAGTTTTTGAATTCTCCAAACAATATCCTTGCGCTTGAATATATAAGGGCGTTAAAGTCCACCGCATCTTCAATTTGGCCGTACACCGTTAAAAGGAAGGGTGATTATTCGGATGAGGAACTTGCGGGTGAGTTTGTTTCCGCCGCAGCTATCAGGAAAGCCTTGCTTAACGGTGAAGATGACAGGGTGGTTGAATATATTCCGAAATCGGTTGCTGATATAATTGAAAACTTAAGCTATATCCCTACCATAGATGACTACTCTGCTTCACTTCACTATATTATGAGAAGTTGTCCCGTAAATAGGCTCTCGGAGATCGAGGATGTGACGGAAGGTCTTGAAAACAGGATACATAACAATATTTCAGACAAAAAAATAACGGAGCTTATCAACATAATAAAGACCAAACGCTATACTTATACCAAACTTCAACGAGCCATACTTCATATTATACTTAATTTGCGTAAGTGTGACATAGACAGACGGGGAGTCGGTTATATAAGAGTGCTCGGATTCAGAAAAAGCAAGGAGAACCTTTTGGCGGAACTTACACATAAAGCGAGCGTTCCCGTCATTACAAACGTTAAGGCGGCACCCGGACTGCTTGAAAAGGAGATAAGGGCAACGGATCTGTATTATATGATAATCAACGGAGATATAGGAAGAGAATATACAAATCCCATTGTTATAGAGGACTGAATATGATAGACAAACCAACATTGTATCTTGTGATCCCTTGCTACAACGAGGAAGAGATGCTTCCCATCTCATCAAGAAAGATAGAAGCAAAACTAAATGAGATGATAAAAACGGGTACGATCGGACATAGAAGCAAGATACTTCTTGTAAATGACGGTTCAAAGGACAACACTCAAACTATTATAGAGCAGTTACATGCGGAAAATACGGTGTTTGAGGGTGTGAAGCTGTCCAAAAATTTCGGGCATCAAAATGCCGTGCTTGCAGGACTTATGACGGCAAAGGACAGAGCGGACTGCATGGTCAGTATGGACGCGGATCTTCAAGATGATATAAATGTACTTGACAAAATGATAGAAGAGTACAAAAACGGTGCGCATATCGTGTACGGAGTCAGAAGTTCCCGAAAGACCGATACTGTCTTTAAAAGAGGCACAGCCGAGATGTTTTATAAGCTCATGAAGACAATGGGAGTAGACCTTGTGTTTAACCATGCCGATTACAGGCTTATGTCAAGCCGTGCGGTCAATGAGCTTTCGGGTTTTACCGAGGCAAACCTTTTTTTGAGAGGTATAGTGCGGCTTATCGGCTTTAAGGAGGCTTTTGTATATTATGAGCGTAAGGAAAGAGAGGCGGGGGAAACGAAGTACCCGCTGAAAAAAGAGCTTTCCTTTGCAATAGACGGTATCACCAGTTTTAGTGTAAAGCCGTTAAGACTTATAGCGGTAGGCGGATTTATAATATTTTTGATCTCGCTGATAGCTATTTTTTGGGTGTTTATACGTCACTTTGTCGATCCGACCATTGATATAGGCTGGCCGAGTGTGATCTGCTCAATATGGATAATAGGCGGTATACAGATACTTTGTATAGGCATCCTCGGAGAGTATATAGGTAAGATATACAGCGAAACAAAGCACAGACCGAGATATATTATCGAATGGGACAGTGAAAAAGAATAATATTTGGTATAAAATCGTTCTTTTGTGCTATGTTTTTGTATATTTTGTATAAAAAATTTGACTTTTTTTCTTTAATGTATTAGAATAAAGAAAAATACTGTATAAATGTTAAAAGGGAGGTTTTTATGGCTAAAATACTTGTGGTAGATGATGAGGCGAGTATTGTAACGATGGTTGCTTACAATCTCAAAAAAGAGGGCTACGATGTTATCACTGCGCAAAACGGTGAAGAGGCTTTTGATTTGAGTATAGCCGAGGAGCCGGATCTTATTTTGCTTGATATAATGATGCCCGTTATGGACGGCTATGAAGCTTGCCGCAAAATAAGGGAAAGAAGTGCAGTGCCTATCATCATGCTTACTGCCCGTGCCGATGAGACGGACAAGGTCGTGGGGCTTGAGATCGGTGCCGATGATTATGTAACAAAGCCTTTCGGAAACAGAGAGCTTATAGCAAGAGTTAAAGCAAATTTAAGACGCTCGGCGGCAAAACAGGCTGTGTCCGACGAAAATACCAATATAAAGGATTTTGGCGGTATCAAGATAGATTTCGACCGCTATGAAGTGGTTAAAAACGGAGAAGCCATAAATCTTACATTGAGAGAATTTGAACTTCTTTCTTTTCTTGCGGCTCAGAAGGGCACTATATTTACAAGAGAGAATTTGCTTGAAAAGGTATGGGGCTATCAGTATTTCGGAGACGTAAGAGCAGTAGACGTTACAATAAGAAGATTAAGAGAAAAGATAGAGGATGACCCCAGTAAACCTCGCCATATTATCACAAAAAGAGGTATAGGTTATTACTTTACGGGTTGATGAATGATGAAAAGTATTCGCTGGAAGCTCGTGTTTATGTATCTTTCGCTTGTGTTTATAGTGCTTATCATTACGGGTACGATCATAGTACTTACCACACAGGCAAGCGAAAAGAGACAGGCAAGAGAGGAGCTAAGGCAATGTGCCGTCTATATTGACGAGCAAGTCATAGAACAATACGACAGACCGCAGTATCAAGAGGGACTTGTGAACCTTTCGTTTATAAGCTCCTCTTTAAAGTATGTCAACGGATATATAATTGACTCTGACGGTAAAACAATAGCATCAAGTGTAACTAAGGATGAATCCGAATTCCCGATGTTTACAAGTTCAGCCGTCATATCCGCACTTGAAGGAAAAGACGGCTTTATCAATAACGATTATGCCGTTGATTCATCGGGTGCAAAAATCAGGATGAT
>CAMOYW010000009.1 GCA_946630405.1 uncultured Clostridia bacterium
TTGAAAAGGCGAGAGAAGAGGCTGCCGAGATACTTGCAAAGGCAAGAGATGAGGAGGATACCGCAATAAAAGAATTTCGGAAGGCTCAAAAACGCGGCAGTATGTCCGATATGGAGAAAAAACGTACCGAGCTTAAAGGAAAGGCGAGGGATGCCTATTCGCTTGTGGGACGCAGGCAGGTCGTGCACAACGTACCCGAAAAGCTTTCCAAAGGCGATAAGGTCATAATACATTCCATGAATCAAAGCGGCATAGTTGTAAATCCTCCCGACAACAAGGGAGATGTGCTTATAAAGGCGGGTATAATGAATATCAAGGTCAATATTTCGGACCTCTCGCTTGATATGAGTGATGATGCCGTGGTTAGAACGCCTAAGAAGTTTGCTTCAAATCTTAAAAGACAAAAGAGCGGAAATGTATCCGCCGAGCTTGATCTGCGAGGAATGATGGCTGCCGAGGCGCTTGACAGACTTGATAAATATATAGATGATGCCTACCTTGCAGGGCTTACTCCGGTGACCGTTATACACGGAAAGGGAACGGGTGCTCTCAGGGCGGCTGTTCAAAACTATTGCAAAAGCAGCCCTCACATAAAGGGCTACCGTGACGGAGCTTACGGAGAGGGCGATTTGGGCGTGACGGTAATAGAGCTGAAATAAAACAGGAGGGAACATTATGGTGGACGGAAGATATAAAATACTTATAGCCGATGACGATGCACATATAGCCGAGCTTATATCCCTTTATATGGAAAAAGAGGGGTATGAGACCATTGAGGCGCATACGGGCAGGGAAACCGTCGAAATGTTTAAAAAGAACGAGCCCGATGCCGTTATACTCGATATAATGATGCCGGACGGAGACGGTTATCAGGCGTGCAGAGAGATAAGGCAGATAAGTCAGGTGCCTATCATAATGCTTTCCGCAAAGGGTGAGGTTTTTGACAAGGTGCTCGGTCTTGAACTCGGAGCAGACGATTATATGGTAAAGCCTTTTGATTCAAAGGAGCTTATTGCGAGAGTAAAGTCGGTTTTACGCCGTTCCGTTCAAAAAAGGAGCGAGGAAGATAAGATAATACATCTTCCGAATCTTGTTATAAATCAATCCACATATACGGTAATATATCATAACGAGGAGCTTATATTACCTCCCAAGGAGTTTGAGGTGCTTACCGTGCTTGCAAAGCATCCCAATCAGGTCTTTAAGCGTGAGGAGCTTTTGGACAGGATATGGGGCTATGAGTTCGTGGGCGATACACGCACGGTGGACGTTCACATAAAAAGGCTCAGAGCCAAAATGGATAAAGAGGACAGTTGGTCCATCAAAACGGTTTGGGGTATAGGTTATAAATTTGAGATGAAAGGTTAATTTGGGGTATGTCGCTGAGGATCAAAAAAATTGCGGAGATCATAGAAGAACTTGCACCCAAGGAGCTTGCACTCGGTTGGGATAACGTGGGGCTTATGGTCGGAAACGAGCAGGGCTTTGCTGAAAACGTTTTGTTTGCCCTTGACTGTAACGAGGAAGTCATAGACGAGGCGGTGGCACTCAGAGCGGAGCTTATAGTTACTCATCATCCGCTTATATTCAAGCCCGTTAAAAATCTTAACTACGAATCGGCTCTTTCAAGAAAGCTTGTAAAGGCTATCACTTATCAGGTGGCTGTCTATTCGGCACATACCAACCTTGACATAGCAGAGGGCGGAACGAATACGGTGCTTGCAAACCTTTTGGGGCTTGAAGAAACGGAACCGCTGACATTTGAAGAAGGCAAGCCCATGGGCAAAATGGGCTATATTGCAAAAGAGCTTTTCTTTGACGAATTTATAAACGAGGTCAAGATGAAGCTCGGAGCGGAGCATCTTACCGTAAACGGAGATGCGAAAAGGCTCATCAAAAAGGTCGGTATATGTACCGGTTCCGGCAGTGATTTTATAAAATGTGCCTATGATGTACGCTGTGATGTGTATATTTGCGGAGATGTCGGCTATCATTCGGCACAGCTTGCACAGGAACTCGGACTTTGCATTATAGATGCCACACATTATCTTACAGAGGTCATAGCGATAAAGGCGCTTGCGGAGTATGTGGCTTCCAAGACCGATAAGATCAACTGCTATGTATCTTCCGTAAACGGACAGACGCTTCATATAGTATAAAAGAGGAGGTGCGGAGCATGAAAAAATATAATATACACATACAAAACACGAACGAGGATATAAGCGTACTTGAAAATACTACCTTGCTTTCTTTGAGCAAAAGCTATTCTCATGCGCTTGAGGGCACGCCCATAGTCGCCATGGTGGATAATGCTCTGACACCGTTAAATGCCTTTGTTAATTCGGATTGCAGTGTGGAGTTTTTGGATATTACCCACCCCGAGGGTTTTCGTGTTTATCAAAGGACTTGTGCATTTATTATGTTTACGGCTATTTACAGCCTTTTCGGCACGAAGTACAATGCGTGGGTGAAACACTCTATAAACAAAAATTATTATTGCTCTTTTAAAGATGCCGATGCGTCCGAGGAAGTGCTCAATCAAATAAAGGCAAAAATGCGTGCTATAATCGACAGCGACTTTGCCATAGAGAAGATAATAGTGTCCATAGACGAAGCTATGGATATATTCAAAGAATATAAGTTTGAACATATATGTAAGAGTATCAAATATATTAAGGCGAGTAATGTTTCCTTGTATTCTCTTAACGGTTTTTTCGACTATGATAACGGCTGTATGGCACCGTCTACGGGCTTTATTAAATATTTTGACATTACAAAAAGCGGCACGAATTTTGTGCTTCAATTTGAGAATCCTTCCCAAATAGGTACGGTCAATCCTCATGTGTCATTTCCAAAGCTCACCAGTATCTACAACGAATACGAATATTGGGCAGAGATACTCGGAATACACACGGTAGGTTCTCTTAACGATATAATATGCGCAGGCAACATTGAAGAGCTTATACTTATATGCGAGGCTCTCCACGAGAAGAAGATCGCTTACATTGCCGACAGCATATTCAGAGACGATAAAAAGCTTGTACTTATAGCAGGTCCTTCGTCCTCGGGCAAGACCACTTTTGCAAAGAGGCTCAGCATACAGCTTCGTGCCAACGGCTTGATGCCTATGGTAATATCTCTTGACGACTATTACAGAAACCGCAAGGATATTCCCGTTGAAGAAAACGGACTTCGCAACTATGAAAATATAGAGTCGCTCGATCTGGAGCTTTTCAACAAAAATCTTGTGGATATACTTGCGGGCAAGGCGGTCAAAACCCCCCTTTACAACTTCCATACGGGTATGAGAAGCAAGGAGACAAAGCTTATAAAGCTCGGCACGAACGATGTGCTTTTGATAGAGGGCATACACGGTATAAACGAAAAGCTCACCTATAAGATACCGAGGGATCAAAAGTTCAAAATATATATTTCAGCCCTTACTCAGCTTAGTATAGACGAGCATAACAGGATAGCGACGACGGATACAAGACTTATAAGAAGAATAGTGAGAGATCACTATTTCAGAGGGTTCAGTGCCGCATCCACTATTGAGATGTGGGCAAATGTCCTGACGGGCGAGGAGAAAAACATATTCCCTTATCAGGAGGATACGGATGTAATATTCAACTCCGCTCTTGCCTATGAAATAAGTGTTTTAAAGCCTCTTGTGGAACCCCTTCTTTTTGACATAGACAGGGGAGATGTATGTTACAGAGAGGCGAACAGGCTCTTGAACTTTTTAAATAATTTCCTTACCGTAAGTTCGGCTGAAATACCCACAAATTCACTCTTAAGAGAGTTTTTGGGCAACAGTATATTCTATAAATAGATTGACGAAAAGCTAAAATAATAGTATAATCAATGTTTCGGAGGTATGGTTATGATACTTGATAAATTCAGACTTGACGGAAAAGTCGCAGTTGTTACCGGAGCAAATACGGGTCTCGGTCAGGGTATGTGTGTTGCACTTGCTCAGGCGGGAGCCAAGGTGTGCGGAGTGGCAAGAAGAAGCTGCGAGGGAACAAAAGCCCTTATAGAAAAGGACAAAGGAGAGTTTACCGAGATCATAGCGGATCTTTCCACCACGGAGCCAATAGCCCGCATACTTGCAGAAGCAAAGGCGGCATACGGCAGAGTGGATATACTTGTAAACAATGCGGGCGTTATCGTTCGTGAAGATGCGGTAAACGTGACCGAGGACGACTGGCTCAAGGTCGTGGGCATAAACGAAAACATAGTTTTCTTTATGTGTCAGACATTTGGCAAAGAATTTATTGCCCAAGGAAGCGGAAAGATCATAAATATATGCTCTATGTTAAGCTATCAGGGCGGAATAAGAGTGCCGTCCTATACGGCAAGTAAATCTGCGGTAATGGGTATTACCAAGGCTCTTGCCAACGAATGGGCGGATAAAGGCGTGAATGTAAACGCTATTGCCCCCGGATATATGGCAACAAACAATACCAAACAGATAAGAAGCGACTCCGACCGTTCCGAGGCTATTATAGACAGGATCCCGCAGGGACGTTGGGGCACTCCCGAGGATATGGGAGGTGCCGTCGTATTTTTGGCATCCGATGCGTCAAGCTATGTGAACGGCTTTACGCTTGCCGTTGACGGCGGATGGCTTGCGAGGTAAGAAATGTCGGGTTATTTTATCAGCTTTGAAGGCACCGACGGTGCGGGAAAGTCCACACAGATAAAACTGCTTGCGGACAGATTTGAGCAAAAAGGCTTTGAAGTTACGGTTTTGAGAGAACCAGGCGGCACAGCCATAGGCGAAAAAATAAGAAATATACTCATAGATAAAGAAAATGCCGAAATGACCGCCGTTACCGAGGCGCTGCTGTATGCGGCGGCAAGGGCGCAGCTTGTACGTCAGGTCATTATGCCTGCTTTAAATAACGGCGATGTGGTCATATGTGACAGATTTCTCGATTCAAGCCTTGTATACCAGGGCACGGGAAGAAATCTGGGGCAGGACGTTGTAGAAAATATCAATGCCTATGCCATTGAGGGATTGAGACCCGATATAACCTTTTTTTTGAAACTCGATCCCGAAAAGGGTATGAAGAGGAAGAACGAAAAGGCTGAACTTGACAGGATCGAGGCAGAAGGCGTAATGTTTCAAAAAAGGATATATTCCGCTTATTTAAATCTTGCCAAAAAAAATAAGGACAGAATAAAGGTCATTTCCGCCGACAGAAGCGTAGAGGATATACACGAGGATATAGTCAGGGAAATAGAAACGGTATTTTCAAAGGGACTTTGATATGCTCGATTTTGATGATATAATAGGACATCAAAGGATCAAAGATAGGCTTATTGCCGAGGCGGCAAGCAAAAGACCGAGGCATGCTTATATATTTGACGGCACGGAAGGTGTGGGCAGGCAAAGTACAGCCCTTGCCTTTGCAAGGCTTTTGAACTGTGAAGAGGGCGGAAGCAAGGCGTGTAAAAAATGCGGAAGCTGTGTCAGGATAGCCGAGGGCTATGACCTTGATGTTATAACGGTGCAAAGAGAAAAGCGCGATATTACTGTGGATGTTATAAGAGAGCAGATAAATCAAAAGATCGTGTTTGCTCCGCATTTATCGAGGTACAAGGTTTTTATAATGCCCGAAGCGGACAAAATGAATGTGGCGGCGCAAAATGCTCTTTTAAAAACTCTGGAAGAGCCTCCCGAATATGCGCTGTTTATCCTTATTACTTCAAATTGCGGAAGGCTTTTGCCGACCGTACTTTCAAGGTGTGCCGTTATAAAGTTCGATCCGCTGCCGATGGATGCCGTGAGAGCTTATCTTGCAAAAGAAACTGCCTTATCGTCCGATGAGGCGAATATATACGCTCTCTATTCAAGAGGAAGTATTGAAAAAGCCATGGAGCTTCAAAGCTCCGAAAGCTTTAAAGAACTCAGAAGATATACAAAGGATATATGTTCAAGGCTTTTAAACGCAGACCTGATAGAGGTTTTTGAGATAGCCGAAGGAACAAAACAATATAAAGATAATTATCAAGACATAACGGGCATGATCAGGTCGTATTTCAGGGATGCGCTCATTTGGGCGACGACACGGGATATGAAGCATATTATCAATGCCGATAATGTCGAATTTATAAAAAACCTTGCCGATAGGTTGGGGGTGCGGGTGCTTCTTTTACTTAACGAAGAACTTACCGATATGGAAAAGAGTATGCGCACAAACGGGGATTTTCAGCTTCTTTGTGAGGAGCTGTTCCTTAAAATGAAGGAGAAATGATATGGTTGTAGTTGGTGTTAGATTTAAAAGGGTCGGTAAGATATATTACTTCGATCCGGGCGACAAACAAATAGAAGTCGGCACCGGCGTTATAGTGGAGACCGTGAGAGGACTTGAATACGGCACGGTCGTGATATCAAACAGGGAAGTGGAAGAGGGCGATATAGTATCTCCTCTCAAGGCAATTACGAGAATTGCCACAAGCCACGATATCGAAAAATATCAGGATAATAAGCGTAAAGAAGCCGAGGCTATGGAGATCTGTAAAGACAGAGTGAAAAAGCACGGGCTCGGAATGAAGCTTATAGATGTTGAACTTACATTTGACAACAGCAAGATCGTATTTTTCTTTACGGCTGACGGAAGAGTGGATTTTCGTGAGCTTGTAAAGGATCTTGCTTCCGCCCTTAAAACAAGAATAGAACTTAGGCAGATAGGCGTGCGTGACGAGGCGAGGATGGTAAACGGCATAGGAATATGCGGCAGAACTCTTTGCTGTGCCACATTCCTTGGCGATTTTCAGCCCGTAAGCATCAAAATGGCGAAGGATCAGGGGCTTTCCCTTAATCCCTCCAAAATATCGGGTGCTTGCGGAAGGCTTATGTGTTGCCTTAAATACGAGCAAAGCAACTACGAGGAGCTTTTAAAGAAACTTCCCGGCGAGGGCGATATTATACTTACGCCCGACGGCGAGGGAACGGTGCTCAGCGTTAGCGTATTAAGGCAGATAGTCAAATGTGCCGTTAAACGCCCCGATAAGGACGATACGGAAGTGGCGTTCTACGATCCCGAAGAAATAAAGGTCCTTAAAAGAAAGTTCCGCAAGGAGGAATATATCTCCAAAGAGGAACTTAGGGAGCTGACCGATGATTGAGAAAGCCGCTATCCGTGACGGAGAAAGGCTTGACGATCTACAGCTGAAAGGTCTGCACATTATTCAAAGACCCGACCTTTTTTGCTTCGGAATGGATGCGGTGGTGTTATCCGATTTTGTTTCGGTCAAAAAGGGTGCAAAGGTTTGCGATCTGTGCAGCGGCAACGGCATAATCCCGCTTTTGCTTTCGGGTAAAACCGAAGCCGAAAGCTTTGTGGGAGTGGAGCTTCAAAAGGAAAGCTACGAGCTTGCCGTTCGCTCCGTGGATCTAAATGCTCTTCAAAACAAGATAAGTATGATAAATGCGGATCTCAGAAAGCACAGAGAGCTTTTCAAAGCGGGAGAATTTGACTGTATCACCTGTAATCCGCCTTATATGCAGTCGGGAGACGCACTTACAAATCTTGACGATAGAGTAAAAACGGCAAGGCATGAAGTGTGCTGTACGCTTGATGACGTATTTTCGGCGGCAAAATACATGCTGAAATATTCGGGAAAGCTGTTTATGGTACACAGACCTTCAAGACTTGCGGACATTGTTTCCTGCTCCGACAAATACGGTTTGGAGCTTAAAAGACTTCAATGTGTGCATTACAGCGTAAACAAGGAGCCTTTTGTAATACTTTGCGAACTTATGAAAGGCGGTAACCGGGGGATGCGTATAGCACCGCCCAAAATATTGAATTAAGATCATGCTTTATATTTGCGGTACACCGATAGGAAATATCGAGGATATAACGATAAGGGTACTTAACATCCTCAAAAGTGTTGATATTATCGCTTGTGAGGACACAAGGCAGACCCTTAAGCTTTTAAATAAATATGAGATAAAGGCTACCCTTACGAGCTACCACGAGCACAATAAAGAGGAAAAGGGGCTCAGGCTTATTGAAAAGCTCAGAGAAGGCGCGGATATAGCGCTTGTTTCCGATGCGGGTATGCCGGGGATCTCGGACCCGGGAGAATTGCTGATAAAGCAGTGCATAGAGGAGGATATCCCCTATACCGTTGTTCCGGGGGCTACGGCGGCGGTAACGGCGCTTGTGCTGAGCGGATTTTCTTCAAGAAGCTATTGTTTTGAAGGCTTTTTGCCTAAAAACAAAAAATACAGGGAGCATATCTTTAACAGACTTCTTTCGGAAGAAAGGACGAGCATACTTTACGAAGCACCGCACCACCTTTGCGACACCTTAAAAGAGCTTGCAGATATTATGGGGCAAAGAAGGGCGGTATGTGCAAGGGAGCTTACCAAGAAGCACGAAACTCTTACAAGGGGTACTTTGTCGGAGCTTTACGACTATTTTTCCCGTAACGAGCCGAGAGGCGAGTTTGTGATAGTGATAGAGGGAGCGGAGCTTTCCGAAACGGAGGGCGATACTGATATTTTGAGCCTGTTTAGCGGGTATATTTCTAAGGGCATGAGTGAAAAAGATGCCATGAAGCAGACCGCAAAGGATATGGGAGTCGGCAAGCGTGAGGTATACGCTGCCGTTAAACTTGGAAATGAAAACGATCTATAAAATTATATATACACTTTTTGCCCTGTCTTTGTGTCTTACCGCCTGCAATACCAAAAAAGCGGAGGAAGAGGCAAAAACGGGCGAGATACAATTTGAACAAAATGATTTTGCTTTCTTTACACCGTCCGATGATAACGGGAACGGTTATGTGCTTATGGGGCTCGGTATTGCCGAAGAAAACATACAGGTGAACGATCTGACCATGGCATATTATGAAGGCTGTGATTACGATTGTGTGAAAAAGAACATCATTCCTGCGGGCAGTGACGATAACAAAGCCGAAGCGCATGATGTTATCTACCATATGGCTTACAAGGGCGGAAATCTCCCGATATACACATTCAGGAACATTTCAACCACGGGATATATGTCTCAGAGCAATGATTATTGCTCTGCGGCGGAAGAGGTGGTTTCCGCATACGGCATAGATAAAGAAAGCGAAAACTATATAACAGATAAGAAAGATGAAGATAATTATACGATCGAGCTTATTTTCGACAGAAATGCCCGCGCGGTCGTTGATGACAAAAACGGGAAAACCACGGAAAACAGCGTAACGAGAAGAAAGTTTAAGTCGGGGGAAACCATATCCGAAGACGGCTGCTACTGTATTATGAGATTTACGATAAGGGATGGTTATGTTCACGGAGTGGACATGTATCAAAAGGGGAAGTAAATGGACATAAGGGAATATCTGAAAAAAAATACTTTACTGACAGACGGTGCATTTAGCACATATTTTTCTTCCGTTTGTGAAGAAAATATATTGCCCGAAGCGGCAAACATACTTTATCCCGATAAAGTCAAAGCGGTGCATGAGGCTTATGTGGAGGCGGGCGCAAAGCTCATAAGGACGAACACTTTTGCTTCAAACACGGAATCGCTTGCCTGTGATAGGGCGGAACTTGCAAAAAACATTGCGGCAGGCTGGAATATAGCAAAAGAGGCGGCGAAGGATAATTGCTTTGTGGCGGCGGATATCGGTCAGCTTCCCGAAAATGCCGACTCTTCCGAATACAGATTTATAGCGGATGAGTTTATAAATATAGGCGCAGATATATTTGTGTTTGAGACCCTGGAGGAGTTTTCTCCCATAGAGGATGTTGTTAAGCGCATAAAGACACAAAATGAAAATGCCTTTGTCATAGTTCAGTTTTGCGTTAACGCTTACGGGTATTCTTCAAAGGGTATAAGCGCAAAAGAGCTTTATAAAAGCGCATTGGAATGTCCTTACACCGATTGTGTGGGCTTTAACTGCGGTGTGGGACCTACCCACATGCTTGAGATAATGAAGGACTTGCCGCTTTCAAAGGATAAGTTCTTTTCGGCTCTTCCGAATGCAAATTATCCCACTCTCGTTACAAGCAGGGTAGTATATACCGATAACGGAGAGTATTTCGCCTTTAAAATAAAAGAGATCGCTCTTTTCGGAGCGGATATAATAGGCGGATGTTGCGGAAGCACACCAAGATATATCAAGAAAACCGCGGAAAAGATAAGGCTTGATGTAAAGTACGAAAAGCCGGATCTTTTGGAGCGGATAACACATTCGGAACAAAAAAAGGACAGTTCCTTTTTTGCGGGAAAGGGCGATAAACTGCTTATAGCGGCTGAGCTTGATCCTCCCCGTGACGGAGATACGCAGACACTTATGGACACCGCCAATTACTTAAAAGACAAGGTGGATGTCATAACCTTTGCCGATTCTCCGAGCGGAAGAACGAGGGCGGCATCAACTTTGATGAGCCTTAAGGTCATGCACGAAACGGGCGTAAAGGTAATGCCCCATATATGTTGCAGGGATATAAACGCCATAGGTATGCGCTCTCAAATACTGGGCGCGGCAATAAACGGTATAGGAAACCTTCTTGTGATAACGGGCGACCCCGTGCCGAATGCATACAGGGAAAATGTAAAAAGCGTGTTCAACTTCGACTCTGTAAGGCTCATGCACATGATAGGCGAGCTGAACGACACCGTGCTTTCAAACGACCCTATATGTTACGGCGGAGCTATAAATTACGCAAGAAAGAATATAGATGCCGAGATAAACAGAGCACTTAAAAAAGAAGCGGAGGGTTGTTCATTCTTCCTCACTCAGCCCGTATATGCGGACGAGGATATAAAGACCCTCAGAAAAATAGTCAGCAGATTAAAATCAAAGGTACTTGTGGGGATAATGCCTTTGGTAAGCTACAATAACGCAAACTTCATCAAAAACGAGATTACGGGTATCAACGTGCCCGATGAGCTTCTTGCGAGATTTCATAAGGATATGAGCAAGGAGGAAAGCAGGCAGGTGGGACTTTCGGCTTGCTTTGAAGTAATGAAAAAGACCGTTTACTTTGCGGACGGATTTTACTTTACCATCCCCTTTAACAGGCTTTCGGTGGCGAAGGCACTGATAGAAATGGTTGGAGAACTGTAATGAGTAAGAATAACGTTAAAAGTAATTTCAAAACATCATACATAGAAGAAGATAAGCTGATACTTTTGTATCTTATTTATCAAATGGATATACCCATATCATGGACGGAACTTTTGGAATTTGCCGTGGACGATTATATGGATTATATGTCCTTTCAGCTCTATTTGGGTGAGCTTAGGGATAACGGCATACTTGAGACCACCACGGAAAACAATTCCACACTTTATTCCCTTACCAATGAGGGTATAACATGCGTGCATTATTTTTCCAAGCGTATTCCCGAATCCAAGAAAAACCGTATTCTTTCTTATGTCAGAAAGAATCGCAACAGGATCAAAAAGGAGTATTCCGTATATGCGAACTACTTCAACTATGACGACGATTATATGGTCAAGTGCGGAGTCGAGGAGGACGAAAGACCGCTTTTTGAAGTGAATCTTGCGGTATTCACCAAGGAGCAGGCGAAGCTTGTGCGCAAGAATTGGAAAAAGCATGTGACGGAGATATATAACATTCTTTTGGCAAAGCTTCTTGATGACAGTGCCGATGAGGAAAACGGCAAAAATGCAACGGATAAAAATGACGATCTTCAAACCAAACTTGAAAATGCAGTTAAATCGGAGGTAGGCTTTGATAAATTTGAAATATAAAAGAGGGATAAGTAAGTCGGATGTGGTGCTTGCCGTCGGTTCCGTTGCCGTAGTGCTCGTGTTTGCACTGCTTATTGCTCTGGTATTTATGGGCAGATTTTCTTCTGTAATTGAATTTAAGACGCTTGATAACGGAGAATATACAGTCAATTTTATGAATAAGGCATCCAAAGCTTGCATAGTTGACTTTGTAACGAAAGAGGAAAGCGAGATAAGAGCCGTAAACAGTGACGTTACACAAAGTGTAAATGATTTTATCGGCGGTAAAGAGCCTATCAGCAGTGAACTTATAGAGGGTTACAAACAAAGGCTGGAGGCAGTGCATCAATCCTTTAACGATGTGACTTATGAAAATCTGGATGATTATAAAATAAATGCGGGCAACTATATTGCGGCTACAAACGAAATGCTTGATAAGCTTATTGCTCTCGGAGATGTTAAATTCTATACCCTGAGCAACGAGGAGATAGATGATGTAAATTCCGCAGTGGCAAAAAGCAAGCAGTCTGATACGAACAGATGTAAAAGTATAGAAACACTGTTTAACGAAAACGGCATAAGCTACACCAAAGACGCAAGCGGAAACATACATTTTACAACATGAGGTGATGAAATGAAGGTATTATTATTTAACGGAAGCATTAACGAAAAGGGTTGTACCTACACAGCTTTGGGTTTGGTTGCAAAGGAACTTGAAAACCAAGGTATAGATACCGAGATAATATATATAGGCGAAGG
>CAMOYW010000010.1 GCA_946630405.1 uncultured Clostridia bacterium
TTATCGGCTCGCTCCTGTCTGTCTTGGGAAGCTTTACGGACGGTGTGTCCTTCTTAACAAGGGGGATGTTTATATCCTCCGTGTTTTTTGCCTTGTTTTTCAGCTCCTTGCTAAGTCTCGGTCTGTTATATTCGTTTTTTGTCATATCGGGATGTACGGGGAAAATCCGCCCCTTACCTTTTTTTATATTTATAACGGGCTTTTCGTCATTTCTGTTGCCCGAACCGGAAATAGGAGTCATAACTTCAGCTCCTTTAAAATTTAGAATATCTCACTATCTATTATAAATATAAACCCACTATATTTCAAGTGGGTTTATATTACAAAAATATGATTTTTATTTTACAGAAAAAATGCGGTATACGCTCCGCAGGGGAATATGGCGCAGGCTGCCTTTACTGCCGTGACATTCGGCAAAACGGCAGGTGCGGCGGCGCAAAGTATGGCAAGTACGCACAAAACGGGCAAAAGCATTGATGTTTTGCCTTTTGTTATCAGACAAAGCGCTTCCGACCATAGGGGGCAATACAAAAGCAGGATGATAAGTGCAAATATCTCATGAGCCAAACCGAAGCTTTCAAGATGTAAAACAAGCACGAAGGCTGTGAGTGCGGGCGGTATGAGTGCGCCCAAAACGGTGCCGAAAAAGTAGCCTTGCCTTTTGTTCGGCACAAGTGCGGGAACAAGAGGGGATGAGGCAAGTTCACAGCGTATCAAAAAGCCGTACATAAGTATGAGCACGGAGCATATAATGTGTAGGATAAGGGGTTTTGGAGCTGTGTCTATATCGTTTCCCTTGCTGTCGTGAAGCTCAATACTAAAAAGTGAGTCGCCCGAAAGATACTTGCCGTTTACCTTTGCTATATCCTCGGGAACGGTGCCGAAAAGCTCTTTTGCACCGTTTTCGAGTATTTCGGAGCTGTATTGCGAAAGTATCGCATTTGTCACGCTTTCTTTTGCCACGCTTGCTTTTGTGCTGAAAGGGGATGTTACACAGTTTGATCTTATAAACTGCCCTTTTGAAAGGGCGGTGTTTATACCGTTTGCAAGAATGAAGCCGCAGTCGGCTTTCCCGCTCACAACATCTTTGGTCAGGCTTTCTTTTGAGGCGGCACGCACGAATTTAAACTCATGTTCGCCGTTTATGAGCCGATTTGCTACCGCATTTGAAAAGCTGTCCTCACTGTAAAGAAGCACCCTCATATCCGAAGAGTCGGGTATATGTACTCCCTTTGCGGTCAAAACGGCGGCAAGCATTATAAGGCATATCGCAAGCATACTAAAAAGCTTTGTTTTCAATGTAAGTAAGACCTTCATCCGTAATTTCACCTATGAAAATAAATAAAACCGATATTACCGCACCGGTTGCAAAAATCGGACTTTTTACAGCCGTTAAGGTTTTTGGCAGGAAAATTTCGGGGATAAATGCCCCTGCTTCTTGAGCGATGCTTGAAAGCCATGCGGAGGGTACCAAAGCGCCTCCGAGCACCAAAATGCAAGCCGTAAAAAGCAGAACGGCAACGGGAGCCGAAGTTTTAAATATTCTGTACAGCATGTGATGCATCGCCGCCGCACTTACCGCAACGGCAAAAAAACAGGGGGTCACATTTATGTTTAATACCTTTATGAGCAAAACGGAAGGTAAAAGTATGTTGAGCACAAGTATAATGATCTTGGCACTTGCTATCTTTATCTTATCCATTCCCACGGCTTTCAGGGCGCTGTCAAGGGAGCGCATTTTCCCCGAGTAGAGATGACCGCAGCCGCATCCGCTCAAAAGTATGACGGCAAGAAGCAGACTTGACTTATAAAAGTCGGTCACATTGCCGTTTTCAAAGGGAGTTACCTCAACGCTCTCATATAGGCGGTTTCTTTCAAATATTATATTAAAGTACTTCCCCGTCATATACTTTTGCATTTGAGAAAGACCCATTTGCATTTTTTTAGTTTGCGCAAATTCCGTGAGGGTGTAGACTCCCGCTTCGGTCGTGGCGACAAAGCCCATACCGCTTTTAAAAAGCTCCTTTAGAGCAGGACCCGCCACAGCCTCATCCGAGTGCATATACACTTGCACCGCCGTATTTGTGCCATGCTTCACATCCGCTACAAAATCGTCCGGAAGATAAATAAGGGCGGCGTATTCTCTTTTGTCAAAGGCGGCTTTTGCCTCTTTTTCGGGCATAACGGTAAGGGTGCATATACTTTTTACCGACTCCATACCCTCGGCAAGTTTGATGATGACAGAATTTGAAGGGTCGTTGCTTGCTATCACGATAGGCACGGGGTCGAGTATATTTCTTTTTTGTACCATTCCCGCCGTTCCCCAAAGCGTTCCGCCCATTATAACAACAAGCAGGAAAACGGCAAGTACGGCGGCAGGTATGTGTTTGAGCCAAAGCTTAACGGATAAGCGTATATAATTAAAAAACACTTTCATAGAGTATAATAAAAGGGAATGTAAAAAAACACATTCCCGAATCGTAAATAATTAACGACATAGCAATATCGGCGTTGCAGACAAATCTGCAATATTTGAAAGAAAACAAAGTTTTAAGGGGGTGTAAAAAAATTGTTTTTTACACCCCTATACAGATCAATACATCATCGAATAAAGGGAGGATAAGTCCCACTTGTCGTACAATTCCATAAGATCGTCGGAATTCATGGTACCGATGTCGTATTTTTCACCCGAAGGCATCTCCTTGACTTCCGCACTGTTTTTAAACTCGATAGAGCCGTTGACGGGAAGCTTTTCGCCGTTTGCTTTGAGCTCGTCTATCTGTACCAAAAGATTGCCGCTGCTCTTTTTAAGCGATCCGTTTAAGCTGAAATCATCGGATGATACTTTAACAGCGCCGCTGTTAAAGTCGTATTCGGTATCAAAGCTCTTATTACCGTCGAAGTAGTACTCGCATTTTTCCACACTGCCTTCGGTAGTGCCCTTTTTCTCAAATACGACTTTATCGTCTTTGTCAAGTATGGCGATGTTTTCCGTGGGTGTGGCTCCGCCTCTGAATTCTATCAAGAGCCTGTCTTTGTCGTCTTCTTTTACCATCTCAAAGGCGGCAACGCGGTTCTTATAGGTGTAGATGTTTATATCTACGGGTTTTATATCGTCTGCATCTTCTTTTGCTTTTTCAAGCATTTCCTCTACGCTTTCGGGAGCGGAGCTATAGGATGTGTCTGAATATTGCTTAAATATGGGATCAAGCTGATCTTTATGCGCCTCAAACACCTTGCCGTAGTTGTCTATGAACATGAGGTAGAGGTCTTTGTCAAAGGTGACATGCTTGCCCGGGCACTGTACTTCCTTTCCGTCCATTGTAAAGCTTTTCTTTTCGATGTTGTCGAACTTGATAGCGTTAATGGTGTCGTAGGTAGCCTTTGAAAGGTCTGCATACAGTTGGGTATCCGCCTTTGAATTTACAATGGAGGAAAGACCCGAGTTAAAGGTTTGTTGGTCGACATCGTAATTGTATTCAAGCTGCTCTATAAATTCTCCGTCGTTGTTTTTGGTGTAATCGTAGAAGAAGTAATCGTCCTTCATTATGGACGGCACGTTTATTTTAAGTTCCTTTTCATCAAGGGTGACAAGACCCGAGATCGTCGTGCTCTTGACTTGCCCCGAAAGTTCCAGACTTTGCTTTTTGGCATCGGAGTCGATAGCCCATTGTGCCGAGTAGTCGGAACCGTCCACGTTTGCCTTTACTTCGATAGTTTGCTTGTTTGATGCGGAAATGTCGTTTATATCGAAGCATTGAAGAAGATGATCACTTTTAAAGGTGTTTTGGACCTTTACCGCAAGAGAAGCGTTGTTTATAAAGTTTTGGTTGAAGTAGTAGAATGCGCCTCCCGCAAGAGCCGCAACAACTGCCGCAATACCTATACCCTTTAAAAGAGAGTTGCTCTTTTTGGGAGGCTGAGGTGCGGAAGGTGCGAAGCCCGCATTATCGGGAGCAAAGCCCGTGTTGTTCGGCGTAAAGTCCCGAGGCTGTGCATTTGCCTGCATATCGGGTGCGGACGGCTGAGGTGCCGATCCAACGGGTGTTTCAGCCGAAGCGGCGTTGATAGGTTCTCCCGTCATGGGATCGAACTTGGGCGCATCGTTAATTGGTTGCCCTGTCATAGGATCGTAATTCATAGGTTTTCCCCCTTTTAAAATGATTAGGTAAACGCTGATCAAGTCACTTGAAGCAGTATGCAAATGATTATTTAATCAGCGGTCCCATATGTAATGCCGATCAATGGATGAAAGATCGGTGTATTTTTTCGGCAGTCGGGTTGGTTATTAACTCCATACCGCCGTTTTCGATAAGGTAGCATTTGTTGCTCATACGCATTTCCTCTTGATCGTGAGTGGCAAGTATGATAATGCCCTGCATATCGGTGTAGCTTTTCATGAGGGTGCGTATGCTTTGTTTGTAGTATATGTCAAGAGCCGATGTCGGCTCGTCCATAAGCAGTATTTTGGGCTTTCTTGCAATGGCACAGCCTATGGCAACACGCCTTTTCATTCCGCCCGAAAGTTTACTTACCTTTGTTTTAAGCAGATCGGCTATGCCGAGCATTTCAAGAAGCCAAGGTTCGGGCTTTTTAAGGCTGCCCGTCCACATGGATATGTTGTCCTGTACACTCAGCTCCTCTATGAGAGGATTTGTTTGCGGTATGTAGCCGAACATACTTGAAAAATCTTTTGCCCTTTTCATTTGTCTGTCAAAGCAGGTCACGCTTCCACCGTCTGCTTTTATGATGCCCGCAAGTATTTTTATGAGCGTGGACTTTCCGCAGCCGTTTCGCCCGATAAGAGCGATCTGCTCCCCCGCTGCGGCTGTAAAGGAAATATCTTTAAGTATTTGCTTTTTGCCGTAGCTTTTGGATATGTTTTGTATTTCTATCATAAGCCGTGATGTTTATGTGCGAAGCCTTTTTAGCAAGGTCTCAAAATAATCGGGCAGGGGTGAGGAGAATTCCATGTATTCACCCGATACGGGGTGAATAAAACCGAGTACCCTTGCATGCAGACATTGTCCGTTTAGAGAAAAGGTCTGCCTTCCGCTTCCGTAGACCGTGTCGCCCACAAGCGGATGCCCGATGTGTGCCATGTGTACCCTTATCTGATGTGTTCTGCCCGTTTCAAGTTTCAGCTCCACAAGGGTATATTTGCCGAGGGCTTCAAGCACACGGTAGTGGGTGACAGCCTCTCTTCCGCCGTGTAATAGCACCGCCATTTTTTTGCGGTCGTTTTTGGCACGCCCTATGAGGGTAGATACCGTGCCTTCGGGTTCGGAAAAGCCGTTGTATACGATAGCATTATAGAGTCTTGTCATGGAGTGTGCCGCAAGCTGTTCGGAAAGGGAGATGTGTGCCCTGTCCGTTTTGGCGGCAACTATTACCCCCGATGTGTCCTTGTCTATCCTGTGAACTATGCCGGGGCGAAGTTCGCCGTTTATGCCCGAAAGACCGTCTTTACAGTGGTACATAAGCGCATTTACCACCGTGCCCGAAATATGCCCGGGAGCGGGATGCACCACCATACCTTGCGGTTTGTTGATCACTATCAGCTCGTTGTCCTCGTAGAGTATGTCGAGGGGGATGTTTTCGGGCAATATGTCCGTTATTTCGGGTTCGGGTATGTGAAGGGAAATTTCGTCGCCGTTTGATGTCTTGTAGCTTTTGTTTACCGTTTTGCCGTTTACGAATATATCTCCCGAAGAAAGGAGCCTTTGCACGTTTGCGCGGCTAAGCTCCGTAGCTTCGGATATAAAGGCATCTATACGCTTTCCTTCGTCCTCTTTTTCGATAAACAGAAGCTCGTCATCCTCGTTTAGCTTTTTCATTTTTTCTTTCCTCAAGGAAGGTGGCAAGTATGAAAAGTCCCACACCTACTACCACACATATATCCGCCACGTTGAATACGGGGAAGTTGTAGCCGAATATGTAAAAGTCCAGCATATCCACCACATAGCCCCTTAAAAATCGGTCTATGAGGTTTCCTATCGCTCCCGATGCTATCAGCACCATGGCAAGCCTTGAAGCGACTGTGCCTTTTATTTTGCATTGCTTTACATAGTATATGCCGCCTGCTATCAGTACAAGGGCTGTGAATACCACAAGAAGCCACCTTGCACCTTGCATAGTGCCAAAGGCGGCTCCTCTGTTTTCAACATACGTCAGCTTAAAAAAGCCTTCTATCAGAGTTATACCGTGCTCCTTCAGTCCGTTTTCGGCAAGATGCTTCGTATAGGCATCAAGTGCTATCAATACGGGTATTAGTAAAAGCATCATATAATTTCCTTTATAGCCTCATATATAAGCTCTTTGTTAAAGCTATTGTCTATATATGCCTCTCCCGGCTTTTTCAGCGAAACGATATTTATCCTTCCCGAAGCCGTTTTTTTGTCATAGGTCATCTTCTCGAATATATCATCTGCCGAAAGTTCGCATTTTACGGGAAGTTCAAGACATTTAAGTATCTCTTTTGCCTCGTCAAGGACATGTTTTGAGATATTGCCCTGCCTGTAAGCGTAGTAAAGTGCGGCACACATACCTATCGCCACACATTCGCCGTGCAAAAGGCTGAATCCGTAGAGAGATTCAACGGCATGTCCGAAAGTATGTCCGAAGTTGAGTATGGCACGCAGACCTTGCTCTTTTTCGTCCTGCCCCACTACGAATGCCTTGCATTTACAGGATTCGTATACGATGTGTGATATACATTCAAAATCGAGAGCTTTAATTTTATCCGTATTGGTCTTAAAGTAGTCTATAAGAGTTTTGTCTGTGATGTAGCCGTATTTGAGAGCCTCCGCAAGCCCTGCCGCAACCTGTCTGTAAGGAAGGGTGGAAAGTGTGGAGGTGTTTATATAAACGAGTTCGGGCTGTAAAAAAGCACCTATCATGTTTTTGTTGCCGTTGTAGTCTACGCCCGTTTTTCCGCCTACGGAGCTGTCCACCTGCGCAAGAAGGGTGGTGGGTATTTGTATAAAGCGTATGCCTCGCATATATACTGCCGCCGCAAAGCCCGTCATATCGCCTACCACGCCGCCGCCCAAAGCAATGAGCAAAGATTTTCTGTCAAGATGATTTTCGATGAATACATCGAAAAAATCTCTTATGGTGTCAAGGTGCTTGCTGTTTTCGCCTGCTTCAAAGGTATGGGAGCAAACTTCAAATTTCTCCCCGAACAGCTTTGTCACCTCTTCAAGGTAGAGAGGTGCTACATTTGTGTCGGTTATGATACAGACCTTGCTTGCTCTGATGTTTTCGATATATTGTTTAAGCTTGCCGAAACTGTCGTCTATCACTATGGGATAGGTCTTGCTTTCGGTTTTTATTTCAAGTTCCTTCATTCGTCTATGTCGTTGTCCTTTTCGTGCTGTTCGAGCATTTTAAGCTGAGCTTCAAGGAGCATTTTCATCTTGCCCTTGGTAGCCTCGTACTCCGTTTTGAGCTGTAAAATGCGTGTTTCGAGCCTGTAAAGCTGTTTGGTGGCATCTTGCAGCATATCCTTGGCTTGCTGTTCCGCAGCCTTAACTATCTGGCTTGCCTCCACCTCGGCATTTTTCTTGGTCTCTTCGGCATTTTTTTCGCTTCTTACGATGGAGTTGCGAATGGTATCTTCCAGATCTTTATAGTATTTTATGAGTTCGTCGTTGTTTTTTGCCTTTTCGAGCATTTTGGAGTTATCCTTGTAGAGCTGCTCAAAATCGGCAATTATCTTGTCAAGAAAAGTATCCACCTCGTCTACGGAGTAGCCGAGAGCGACCTTTTTAAATACCTGTGTTTCTATGTCCTTGGGTGTCATCATAGAGTGTTACCTCCCGAAAATCGTTACATTTAGAGCTATCCTGTCCTTTTTGGTCGTGCCTTCTATGCTGTCAAGTACGGCTCTTCCGCTTCCTCTGAGGGTTATCACATCGCCCTCTTTGACAGTAGCGGAAACCGAACGGACGCTTTGCCAGTTTATAAATACCTTTTCAGACTTTATAAGCTCACTTGCCTTGCTTCTTGAGATCCTGAATACGGAGCTTATAAGCACGTCCACTCGCAATGAAGCTATCGTCATACGCACGGAATGTCCGTTTGAAGAAGGAGGCGTGAATGAAGATATTTCCTTGACCTTTACAGCCGTTCTTCCCACTCTTGTAAGCCCTTCCAATATGAATGAGGCTATGTCGCTTGAAACAAGGGCTATTCCGCGTCCTTCAAGGGGGATGATGTCGCCCACCTTATCCCTTGTGATACCAAGTCCCAAAATTGAGCCGAGGTACTGCCTGTGCTCTATGGGGGAAGAAAATTTGGCGTTGTAGCTTATTTCAAGTGCGGTAATGGGAAATTCATCCTCGCTTATCTCGCAATATTCGGGGAAGAAACCGAGCATCACACGCTCGGCACCCTCGTACCCTCCGAAGATATGTGCGCTTACCTCTCTCGTGTTCAAGAGGGAAAGAGCCTTATGAGCGTCAAAAGGATTTATAAATGCGGAAAAAGTCGGCGTATGGGTCCTTACCGCTACTCCGACCTTGTCCGAAAGTCTTGCCGACAGAAGCTCCTGCTCCTTGCTCGGGTCAGACTCTTTAAAATAATTCGCTTTGTTTTTCATGTGAAACCGTTAAGTATGTTTACTATGACGGTGTAGATCGCCTCGATGATAAAAAAGGTAAGCACCGGGGAAAAGTCGATAGGCATACCTCCGCCTATGGGGGAGCGTGCTATCATTTTGCGGACGGGGGCGAGTATAGGCTCCGTAACGGCGTACAAAAGCTTGTAAAAGCCGTTGTTCCTGCCCATGGGAAGCCATGAGAATATGCACCTGATAAGCACCGCATAGCTTAATATCTGTATAAAAATATACAGAGTTGTTTCTATTATCTGTATTATTTGCGCATTCATTGCGTTTTGGTTTATCTCCAGTTAGAAGGACCCGAAAGCTTGATACCGCTTGCCGCTTCAAGTTCTTCTCTAAGCTGACCCGTAATGGCAACGCCGTAAGGCCCTATGATGATGATACGCTGTGAAACGGGCTGTACGGAACCGTTAAGAGCGTAGCTTGCTCCGCAGAAAAAGTCGGTGATACGCTGTGCAAGGTCCTTGTCGATACCTTCAAGATTTACGATTATGGTCTTTCTGTCTTTAAGTTCTTCGGTTATCTCCGCAGCTTCCTCAAGAGAAGTGGGGGATGTGATAACCACCTGTATGGTAAGGTTAGCGTTGAGGTTTACCACCTTGTTTGATGAAGAACCGTAGCGTGAGTAATTATCAGATGAGTAAGAGGAATATCTCGGAGAGGGAGCGGTAGCCCCGTCTGCCGTCCTCTTTGAACCCAAACCGAAGCTCTTTATCTTTGCAAAGCCAAAGCTTCTTTCTTCCTGCTGCTCTTCGGCGTAGTTTACGGCAGGCTCTTCCTCGTAAGCGTTTTCCTCCTGGTAGGAGCCGTCATCGTAGTCTTCTTCCTGCCCCATGATAGCGTTTTTAAGTGTGTTGAACCAATCTGCCATTTGATTTCCTCCATTATATATAGTTATATATAGTCGAATACAACTATATACCCCTTTTAAACTTATTTTAAACTTATTTGGAATAATCTCTTGCCCCAAATAAGCCTGTTCCTATTCTTACAATGGTAGCTCCTTCTTCTATGGCTACCTCATAGTCGTTTGTCATTCCCATGGATAAATGTTCCATGGTAACATTATCGTAGTTTTTGCTTTGAATGTCAACAGACAATTCATACATTTTTTTGAAAAATCGTCTGTTTTCTTCGGGGTTCTGCACAAAGGGAGCGACCGTCATAAGTCCTTTTACCCGGATATTTTCGAGTTTTGAAAGCTCGCTTACAAGCGTGTCCGCCTCTTCGGGCTTAATGCCGTGCTTGGCTTCGTCCCCCGATATATTGACCTCAACAAGTATATCCGCAGGCTTTTGTGCCCTTTTGGATATTTCTTCGCCTAAGTGGAGCGAATCCACCGAATGGATAAGACACACCTTGTCGAGGATATATTTTATTTTGTTGGTTTGCAGGTGCCCTATCTGATGCCACGAAATGCCTTCAAATTCGGGATACTTGCGGTTTATTTCCTGAGGCTTGTTTTCGCCGAAGTGGGTCAGCCCAAGCTCTTGCGCGGCTTTCATAACGGGAATGTCCATCGTTTTGGTGACGGCAAGCAAAAGTATGTCCTCTCGCTTTCGCCCCGACCTTTCGGCTGCCGCTTTTATTTTTCCCTCCACCGCCTCAAGGCGAAGGGCGATTTCCTGCTTTGTACTACTCATAAACATTTTCTTCCTTGTGTACATTTTCTGTGTTGGTAAGTATTCGGTCGTAAATGTATATGGTTTGATTGAGTTTGTCGTCTATGACCGTGTGTGTGGCGTTAGATACCGCACCTGTTAGGTTTATGGTCTTGAATTTGGCAATACCCGAGTTCACCACATATATACCCTTTGTGTTTTGTACCTCCGCAATTGTAAACACGTCGCCTGTGTTGGGGTTTTTGATCGCATCCCCCACATTGAGTTTTCCGAGCTGCATAGGTACAAATACAAAGCCGCCATCCGCCTCCGAAGAAACGGAAACGGGAACAGATTGCGTGTTTTCTCCGCTTACCTTCAAAACCGTATCGTCATCGGTGACAAAGCCCGAAGGTATTTTCAGAAGCGTTTCTTCAACTATTGCGGAATTGGGTATCTTAAAGCCTCTGAGACCTTTTTTTGTTTCAAATGTAACGCTCCTTCTTGCGATAAAGTCCGTAAGCGAGCGTGTGGCTCTAAATACAATGTATTTTTCGCCGGCATTGTCTTCACCGCTTATCTGCTGTATTTGAGTGGATATTTCGGTGGTCGTGCCGTCGTCGTTTTTGATGTAAAGAGTTTTAAAGTCGTCCGCCTTCCATTGCGCACATTCTTCGCTCGGTATGTAAGCGGCAATATACCACGAATTGGAGCGAACTATTTTGAATATGGGGGTGTTGGCGTTGACGGTGTTTTTAAAATTGCTTTTATAGGTGGTCTTGACCTTCGTTTCTTTTTTGTTGAGTGCCTGCATTGAGGCGAGTGTGAAGGTGGACTCCTTACCGTCAAGGTAGTAGCTTACCACTCCGCCTTCTTGTGCGGTGATGGCAAGTATGCTCTTGTCAAGTAGTGCCTGCTGTTCTTTTCGCTTGTTTACAAGCTCTGCCACATCGCCCTTGCTTTCGGAGAGTAAAAGCTGATTTCTCTCGTCCATTTTGCTCTGGATGTTGTTAAGCAGGTCGTAGAAGCCCGATATATCGGACTTTGCAAGCTTCATGGCACCCGAATCTATCATGGTGCGAAGCTGAGAGTTATCTATATTTACATCCTCGGAATATACCGAAAGACCGCCTCTGTTGTTTTGCAGCTCCATGATGCTCTCGTCGATCTTTTCGAGATCTGCCTCCATTTCGGCGACCTCCTCGGCATTTTTAATGGAGCATACAAGAGCGCCTTTTTTGACCTTTTCGTTGTCGCTTACGGCATAGTCAACAACACCAGCTTCGGGAGTGTTATATACCGTTTCGTCTCGTATTATCACGCCCGTTATCGTGTTGGGCGTGTCTATGGTGCCGTAGTTGACCACATCGTACTGTACTTCCTTTCTTGTAAGGGAAGTGAGGGCATAGCCTATGATGTACAGACCGATGACCCCGAATAAAAACCCGAATATATATACGGACAGTTTGTTATGCCTTGCGGTTTTTGTGCGGCGAACTCTTTTCGGAGCTTTATTTGCATCCCGGATCTCTATGCCGGTTTGCGCTTGCGGTCTTCGGAAGTTTTGGGAAAAGCCTCTTGACGGCTCTCTTATCCCGTTACCTCCGGCACTTCTGTTTGCGGAACTTCCGCTCATGGAAGAAAAGCCGAAACCCGTATTTCCCGTGTAGGCGGTATCGTCCCTTTCCCGAGAAAGGCGGGAACCGAAGCCTCCCATTTGGGGTGTTTGACGGGGTGAATAACCCGACCCTGCCGCCGAATTG